>CAZVLI010000345.1:0-5168 GCA_964627965.1 uncultured Rhodospirillales bacterium | reverse complement strand
CACTTCCTGAAGGCGCACCGCAACCTGGCCTCACCGCCGGATGATGTGCTGAACGTCTACTTCCATCAGTGCGCCATCGCCATGAGCTGCCTGGATCTGGCGCGTGCCTTCCTGCCCTTCGCCAATGCCGGCGTCCTGCCGCGCACCGGCGAGCGGGTGCTGGGCCGGATGCGGACCCGTCGCCTGAACTCTCTGATGCTGACCTGCGGCCTCTACGACAATGTCGGCAACTTCGCCTTCCGCGTCGGCATTCCGGCGAAGTCTGGCGTCGGCGGCGGAATCTGCGGGGTGATCCCGGGCAAGCTCTCGGTGGCCGTCTGGTCGCCGGCGCTCGACGAGTGGGGCAACAGCTACGTCGGCACCCGCGCGCTGGAAGCCTTCACCTGGAAGACCGGACTGTCGATCTTCTGAACCTCAGGCCGCCTCGTCGGCCGGGTTCACGTCGACCGCGACGTGGATCTCGTGCTCGCCGCCGCCGACCATGAAGCCGTTGATCGGGCTCACGTCGCCATAATCGCGGCCCCAGCCGATGGTGATGTGCTCGTGGCTCGTCATCATGTTGTTGGTCGGATCGAAGTCGATCCAGCCATGATCGGGCGACCACACCGCCAGCCAGGCGTGCGAGGCATCCGCGCCGACCATCTTCTCCTGACCCTCCGGCGGATGCGTGAGCAGGTAGCCGCTGACATAACGCGCCGGCAGCCCCAGGCGTCGCAAGCAGGCGATCTGCAGGTGCGCGAAGTCCTGGCAGACGCCCTTGCGGGTCGCCAGCACCTCGGCCACCGGGGTCGACACATCGGTGACGCCGCCCTGGTACTGGAACTCGGCGAAGATGCGCTGCGTCAGCGCCATGGTCGCTTCCAGCACCGGCCGCCCGGCGGTGAACACCTCGCGGGCGTACTTCTCCACCTCGTCGCTGGCGACGATGTAGGGCGAGTCGAAGGCATACTGCACCGCGTCGAGCGCCGCGTCCGACGTCACGGCCCCGGCGGTCCTGGCGACCTCCTCCCACGGCGCACTGGCGCTCAGGTCGAAAGCCGGATAGGGCGACACCTCCACCCGGCTGCTGGCGTGAACCAGCAATTCGTCGTGCGGTTCCTGCACCGTCAGGTGCGTCACCGGGTTGCCGAAGTAGTCGACGCTTTCCGACCGCACCGTCGGCGCCGGCGTCACGATGATCGAGGCGCGGTGACAGACCTGACGCGGATTGTCGCGCGGCGACAGATGCAAGACGTGATGAGAGATCGACACCGGATAGGTGTAGGCAAACACGGTCCGATGACTGACGTCGTAGATCACGCCCCTCTCGCGATGCGATGCGGCCCCGACACATGCTTCGCCATCGAGTGGCTGAAGTAGGTCTGGGTCACGAAATTGGACAACTCGTCCATGCCGGTTTCTGTCCTGCGCAGCAACCGGTCAAGTGCCATCCGTGTGCCGCTGCGCGGACTCGCCTCCGCCAGCTTGACCGGATCGGCCAGACGCACGTCGGCGACGAGACCGGTAATGATGCGCTGCGCTGGGCTCAGGACGACGGTCCGGTCCTCCTGCGGCATCACCTGGATATGCCCTTCGATGGCGAGCAACTGGAACATCAACGAGCGCGGATTGCCGTCGTCGGCCAGCAGCAGGTCCAGCACCGCAGGCAGCCGCGCGCCCATCTTGTAGCGGCTGCGATAGGTCATCGAGCTGTCGGCCAGCTCCAGCAGCAGGTCGAGCGTGCTGGTATGGCCAGCGTCGGCCTTGGCGGTGGTGTCGCGAACCACGCGGGAGATGTAGCGCACGCGCTCGATCCGCCGGCCGAGATCGAGGAACCGCCAGCCGTAGCCGCGGGTCATGTTCTCCATGACCATGCCGTTCAACGCCGCCAGCAACTGCACCAGCCGGGTAAGAAGCTGCGCCGCGTCGGCAACCTCCTGCCCCGGACGGATCTTCCAGTCGCGGGTCAGGTCGGACATGCTCTTCAGGATATTCCAGGTGTCAGTCGACAGCCGCTCGCGCACCAGGTCGGCGATCCGGCTGACATTGCCGAGTACCGACGCCATTCCATCCGGGCTGTCCGGGTCGAACAGGATCGCCCACAGTTCGGCCTCGACCGCGCGCATGCCCTCGCCCAGCGCACGCTTGGCGCGGCGCGAGGTCAGGTGCTGCTGCACCACCAGCAGCGAGACCAGCCTGTCCAGGGTCTGCGCGTCACGCAGCGAGGTGGCTTCGCCCGACAGGTACATCACCAGGCTGCGCAGCATCCGCACCGCGCCTTCCGCACGTTCCGCGTAGCGGCCGAGCCAGAACAGGTTGTCGGCGGCCCGGCTCGGCAGGTCGCGGCCGCCGCGCCGCAGCCGCATATGCTGGTCCGCCAGCAGGCTGAACGTGTCGGCCGGCCCGTCGCTCAGGACCCAGACATCCTTGGTGATATCGCCTGGGGTCAGCCACGGCACGCGCGATCTGCCGTTCTGCGCCACCCGTGCCAGCCCGCCCGGCATCACCCGATAGCCGTCCTCGGTCGCCGCCAGGTAGACACGCATCGTCATCGGCGCCGCGTGCAGGCCGGTGTCGGGCGACCACACCGGCATGTTGGAGACCGAGACCATCTCCTGCCCGATGTAATCGCGGCCGTGCTGCCGCAATTGCGTTGCCAGGTTCGCTGCCTCGTCGTCGCTCAGGTCCGGACCGATGTAGCTGTCGCGGGCCGACGTGAACATGGTCTTCGGCGACACCTTGCGCACCACCAGATCGCGCAGGTTGCGCAGCACATGCTCCTGTTCGTTCGGTTGACCGGCCCACCACGTCGCGATCGACGGCAACTGCAGGTCCTGGTCGAGGAAGAAACGCGACATCGCCGGCAGGAAGCTCAGCAACGCCTCGTTCTCGACCACGCCCGCGCCGATCGCATTGGCCATCGTGACATTGCCGTCGCGAACCACCTGCAAGACACCCGGAACGCCCTGGAACGAGTCCGTGCGCAATTCGAGCGGGTCGCACATGTCGCCGTCGATGCGTCGCAGCACCAGATCGACCGGCTTCAGCCCCTCGATGGTCTTCAGGAACAGCCGGTCGTCGCGCACCGTGAGGTCGGACCCCTCGACCACCGAGTAGCCGAGGTAGCGCGCCAGGTAGGCGTGCTCGAAATAGATGTCGCGCGCCGGTCCGGGCGACAGCAGAACCGCCAGCGGCTCGTCGCGGCGCGAGTTCGACAGGAACTTCTCGCTGAACGCATGGAAGAACGACGCCAGTCGACGCACCCGCCCCTCGGTGAAGAACTCCGGCAGGCAGCGCGCGGCGACGATGCGGTTTTCCAGCGCGTAGCCGGCACCCGCGGGCGCCTGCGCCCGGTCGCTCAGCACGCACCAGCTACCGTCGGGCGAGCGGGCCACGTCGAACGCCACGAAGTGCAGGAAGTTGCCGCCGTTGACTTCCACGCCATGACAGGCGTGCAGGAACTGGGGATTGCCGAACACCAGCGCCGGCGGCAGGACGCCCTCGCGCAACAGGCGCTGCGAGCCATAGAGATCCTGCAAGGCAGCGTTCAGGACGGTGGCGCGCTGAATCAGACCGGCTTCGAGACGCTGCCAGTCCGCCGGATCGACCAGCAGCGGAAACAGGTCCAGCATCCACGGCCGGCTGGACCCTTCCTCCTCGTCGGTCGCCATGTAGGTGACGCCGTTCTCGCGCAGCATGCGCTGCGCGATGTCCATGGCGTCGGCGCGCTCGCCGTCGCCCATGGCGACGAAGTTGTCGATGAACCGGTGCCAGTGCGGACGCAGCTGGCCGTCCGGCCCGATCATCTCATCGTAGACGCCCGGGACGGTGGTGTAGGACCGCAACAGGTGGTCGCGCGCCACCTCGGCATCGGTCGCGCGTTCCGACACAGCGTTCGACATCAACACCAACCCAAATGATTCTGAGCTGGAATTATCTCACTGCCTCCGAAACGGCGACAAGCGCGCCTATTGGCGGTGCGACCAGCGCAGGTCGAGGGTATGCGGGAACTCCGGTCGGGTTATGTCCGGTGGCTCCGGATAGGCGCCCGCCGTGTGCCCGAACGGGAAGAAGCGCGCCAGCCGGCGGCTCTCCGCCTCGTAGCTGTTAACGGGGAACTGCTCGAAGTTGCGCCCGCCCGGGTGCGCCACGTGATAGCTGCACCCCGCCACCGCCCGCCCGGACCAGCGGTCGTAGATGTCGAAGGTCAGCGGCGCATCGACCGGGATCGTCGGATGCAAAGCGCTGTACGGCTTCCAGGCGCGATAGCGCACGCCGCCGACCGCCTCCCCGGATACCCCCGTACCCGACAGCGGCACGCGATAGCCGTTGCAGGCAACGATGTAGCGATCGCCGGTCCGCCCGCTGAGCTTGACCTGCAGCCGTTCCACCGAACTGTCGACGTAGCGTACCGTGCCGCCGACGGCGCCCTCCTCGCCCATCACATGCCAGGGCTCCAGCGCCTGGCGCAGCTCCAGCGTCAGGTCGCCGTGGCTGACTTCGCCGTAGAGCGGAAAGCGGAACTCCAGGTGCGGCGCGAACCAAGCCATGTCGAGCGCGTAGCCGGCCCGGTTCATGTCGTCGATGATGTCCTTAAGGTCGGCCTCGACGAAGTGCGGCAGCATGAAGCGGTCGTGCAGCGACGTGCCCCAGCGCACCAGGCCGCCCTCGTACGGCTCACGCCAGAAGCGCGCGATCAGCGCCAGCAACAGGACCTGCTGCGCCAGGCTCATCTGCCAGTGCGGCGGCATCTCGAAGGCGCGGAACTCGACCAGGCCGAGCCGGCCGGTCGGGCCGTCCGGCGAGTACAGCTTGTCGATGCAGATCTCGGACCGGTGCGTGTTGCCGGTGACGTCGATCAGGATGTTGCGGAAGATCCGGTCGACCAGCCACGGCGGCGGCGCTTCGCCACCCGGCCCCGGTACTTCCTGGAAGGCGAGTTCCAGTTCGTGGATCTGGTCGTGACGCGCCTCGTCGATCCGCGGCGCCTGGCTGGTCGGACCGATAAAGAGGCCGGAGAACAGGTAGGACAGCGCCGGATGGTGCTGCCAGTAGGCCACCAGGCTCTTCAGCAGGTCGGGTCGGCGCAGGAACGGGCTGTCCTCCGGCCGGCGGCCACCGAGCACGACGTGGTTGCCGCCGCCGGTGCCGGTGTGGCGGCCGTCGAGCATGAACTTCTCGGTGCCCAG
>CAZVLI010000344.1:0-5172 GCA_964627965.1 uncultured Rhodospirillales bacterium | reverse complement strand
GGTGCAGCAGGGCGTCGCGCGCCGGAATCACGAAGGCCCCGAGCGTGCCCATGGCGATGCCGTAGCCGATCAGGAGCGCGTAGGTCAGCTTCTCGGTGCCGACCAGCCAGGCCAGCACCAACGGCGGCACCGCTGCGATGAGGTGATAACGCAGCAGCAACCGGCGCAGGTCGCCACGGTCGGCCACGCCGCCGCCGACCAGCATGAAGAACAGCGACGGCAGCATGATCGACATCTGCGCCACGCCGACCAGGTCGGCGGGCTGGTCCAGCACCACTGTCACCAGCCACCCGAACAGCACGAGCTGGATGCCGAGCCCGGCGAACCAGCTCAGCTGGCCGGCCATGTACCAGCCAAGCCCATTGGCTGGCGGCGTCGCGGAGGTGCCGTCGCTTGTCATTATGTGCAGATGCACCCTGTTGCCGGCGAAGTCAACCGCGGTGTCTTGAGCCCGACCGTTCGACCGGCTTACGCTGCGCCGCAGCGATTTCAGGGGAATTACACGTATGGCAAAGATTCTGGCCTTCGCCGGCAGTGCGCGGCGCGACTCGGTGAACAAGAAGCTCATCAACGTGGCCGCGGAAGGCGCGCGTGCGGCCGGTGCCGAGGTCACGGTAATCGACCTCGCCGACTACCCGATGCCGATCTACGACGGCGACCTGGAGGCCGGCGAGGGCCTGCCGGAGAACGCGGTGAAGCTGCGCGAGCTGTTCGGTGCGCACGACGGGCTGCTGATCGCCTCGCCGGAATACAACAGCTCGATCTCGCCACTGCTGAAGAACGTGATCGACTGGGTGTCGCGGCCGACCAAGGACGACGCCATGCTCAAGTATTTCGCCGGCAAGGTCGCCGGGCTGGTCGCCGCCTCGCCCGGCGCGCTGGGCGGCCTGCGCGGGCTGGTCCACGTGCGCGCCATCCTCGGCAACATCCAGGTCACCGTGATCCCGCAGCAGGTCGCCGTCGGCGGCGCCGGCGACGCGTTCGACGAAGCCGGCAACCTGAAAGACGAGAACCGGCAGAAGGCAGTGATGGGCGTTGGCGCTCGCTTGGCCGACGTCGCGGCAAAACTGGGATGAGCGGTTACGCCGAATTGATCGAGCGCGCCCACGCGTTCCGGCGCGAAGTCGTCGACCCGAACGCCGCCGCCTGGGAGCGCGACCGCAAGCCGCCGCTGGACGCGTTGCGGATGGCGGCCGAAGCCGGCTTCCTCGGCATCGACGTGCCGGTCGAGGCTGGCGGCCTGGGCCTGGGCTACGGCGCCAAGCTGGCGCTGGTCGAGGCCATCGCCGAAGGCGACATGCCGTTCTCGTTCTCCATGGTGAACACGCACAACTGCGCCGCCAAGCTGGCCCGCGACGGCTCCGACGAGCATCGCGCCACGCACGTCCCGGCCCTGCTGCAAGCGGAGAAGTTCGGTTGCGCCGGCCTGACCGAGCCGAACGCCGGCAGCGATTTCGCCGCGATCGAGACGACGGCGCGCAAGGTCGATGGTGGCTGGGTGCTGAACGGCGAGAAGGCATGGATCACCAACGCCGCCTTCGCCGACCTGTTCGTGGTCTACGCGCAGACCGATCCCGGCGCGCGGGGACGCGGCATCGCCTGCTTCCTGGTCGAGGCCGACAAGGAGGGCTTCGAGCGCAAGCCGGCCTTCCAGCTTATCGGCGGCCACGCCATCGGCGCCGGCGGCTTCGCCATGCACGACTATTTCGTCGCCGACAAGGACGTGCTGCACCCGCCCGGCGAAGCGTTCAAGGCGGCGCTCGGCTCGATCAACGGCGCGCGCACCTACGTCGCCGGCATGTGCTGCGCGATGCTGAAGCGCTCGCTCGCCATCGCCGTCGCCTACGGCCAGGAACGGCAGACCTTCGGCCAGCCGCTGCTGAAGCACCAGGGCTGGCGCTGGCAGCTCGTCGACGTCGCCAACGACTGGCAGGCACTGCGGCTGCTGACGGACCGGGCGTGTGCCGCCATCGAGGCGGGCGGGGACGATGCGATCCTGGCCGCCGCGCAGGCGAAGAAGTTCTGCGCCCGTGTCACCGTGCCGGGCGTCACCGCCTGCATCCAGGCGATGGGCGCCAATGGCCTGCGCGACGAGCATCCGCTCGGCCGTCACCTTGCCGGGGCCAAGATCGCGGCCTATGTCGATGGTTCGACGGAGATTCAGAACGACCGCATCGGCGCCGCGTTGCCGGAGATGTTCCCGGCCGATTGATCCAGGAGACCCATGCGCAAACTCGCTGCCGGCCTGACCCTACTGCTTTTGACCGTTACGCCTGCCTGGGCCATTGACGGCGGCTGGAAGCTGCTGACCCTGCCCGACAAGACGCCCGCGTCGTTCCAGCGGGTTTCGGACGGCGCCATCGAGGTCGCGACCGACAGCTCTGTCGCCTTCATCTACCGCGAGGCACCGGAAGACAGCGTCGCCATGAGCTGGCGCTGGCGGGTCGACAAGGCCGGGCCGGACAGCGACGTGATGCTCAAGGGCGCCGACGACCGGCCGCTGGCGGTGCACCTGTGGTTCGCCGACGAGAGCATACAGACCGGCTTGCGCGGCACCGTGGCCCGGCTGCTCGGCTACCCGAGCTATGGCCGGGTGCTGACCTACGTCTGGGCCACCGGCGACGCCAAGGGCAAGCGCTTCGCCAACCCCTATATGCAGGACGGCCAGGGCGCGGTGATCGTGCTGCGCGACGCCAGCGACGGCACGATGACCTGGCGCAAGGAGACGGTGGACATCGTCGCCGATTACGTCGCCGCCTTCGGTTCCAAGCCGCTGGCGCCGGCCTACGTCGCGCTCTCCGGCGACAGCGACGACCTCGGCGGCATGACGCTCGGCCGCGTTGCCGACATCAAGCTGAAGTAGCCGCACCGCATAACGGCTATGCTGCGCCGCACATTGACGTTGACGTAAACGTCAACTAGCCTCTGCGTCGCACTTTCAGAAAGGCCTGCGATGCCCGATTCCTCGCCGAGCTATGCGTTCGACCGAATTCCGGAGCCGGCGGAGGTGTTTCCCGTCGTGCCGGGCGTCGGCTGGGTTCGGATGCCGCTGAAGCTCACCGGGCTCAGCCACATCAACCTGTGGCTGCTGGAGGACGACGACGGCTGGACCATCGTCGACACCGGCATGAACACCGACACCATCCGCGACCTGTGGACCCAGGTGTTCGACACGGCGCTCGACGGCAAGCCGGTGACGCGGGTGATCTGCACCCACTTCCACCCCGATCACATGGGCCTCGCCGGCTGGATCGCCGAGCGCTGGAACTGCCGGCTGTGGGCGACCAAGACCGAGTGGCTGTTCGGGCGCATGCTGCACCTCGACTCGAAGCCGAACACGCCTGAGTTCATCGTCGAGCACTACCGCAAAGTCGGGTTCGGCGAAGAGGCGCTGCAGATCATCGCCAGCCGCTCCTACGAGAACTACTCGAAGTCCGTTTGGGCGATCCCGGAACAGTATCGGCGCATCGTCGACGGCGAGACGCTGCGCATCGGCGGGCGCGACTGGCGCGTCATCTGCGGCTACGGCCATGCGCCGGAGCACGCGTGCCTCTACTGTCCCGAGCTCGGCGTGATGATCTCCGGCGACCAGATCCTGCCGAAGATCACGCCGCATATCGGTGTCTATCCGGCCGAGCCGGACGCCAACCCGCTGCAGGAATACATCGACAGCCTAGACATCTTCCGGCCGCTGCCCGAGGACCTGCTGGTGCTGCCGGCGCACAACGAACCGTTCACCAACCTGCACGGCCGCCTCGACTACCTGGCCCGGCACCATGACGAGCGGCTGAACGCGCTGCTCGCGCTGCTGGACGAGCCGAAGCGGGTGATGTCGACGCTGAAGGTCCTGTTCGGGCGGATGATGAAGCCGCACGAGACCTTCCTGGCTGTCGGCGAGGCGACCGCGCACCTGAACTGCCTGATCGAACAGGGCCGCGTGGTGCGCGAACTCGATGCCGAGGGCGTGTGGACCTACCGCCGCGCCGGCAAGGCCGCCGACGCCGCCTGACCTGAACCAACAAACAAGATCCACGGGGAGAAACCATCATGCCGCGCGACGATGCCGCCACCGGCTACGAGACCCTGCTGCTCGACGTGACCGACGGGGTCGGTACGATGACGCTGAACCGGCCGAAGGCGCTGAACGCGCTGACGCCGCAGATGAAGGAAGAGATGGCCGACGCCGTCACCCGCCTGGAGTTCGACGACGCCGTGCGCTGCGTCGTGGTGAAGGGCGCGGGCGATCACTTCATGGCCGGCGGCGACCTGAAGGGCTTCTACGCCGACCGCGAGAACACCCCGCACGCCAAGCGCCGGCGCTTCCTGGAAGGCATCAACGCGCTGCACCCGGTGATGTTCTCGATGCGCCGGATGCCGAAGCCGGTGATCTCGTCGGTGCAGGGCTATGCCGCCGGCTTCGGCCTCAGCCTGGCGATGGCCTGCGACCTGACGATCTGTTCCGACGATGCCAAGTTCGCGCTGGCCTACGTCCGCATCGGCACCAGCCCGGACGGTACCGCCAGCTACATGCTGCCGCGCGTCGTCGGCCTGAAGAAGGCGATGGAGATGGCGATGCTGGGCGACGACTGGGACGCGGAGACGGCGAAGAGCTTCGGCCTGACCAACTTCGTGGTACCGCGCGCCGACCTTGAGGCCGAGACGGCGAAGCTGGCCAACCGGCTGGCGAACGGCCCGACCCACGCGCTGGGCGGAATCAAGCGGCTGATCCATCACTCGATGGACACCGCCTACGAGGCGCAGCTACAGCAGGAGGCGGAGACCTTCGCCTCGAACGTCAACGGCCACGACTTCCTGGAAGGTATTTCCGCCTTCGTCGAGAAGCGCCGGCCGAAATTCGTCGGCAAGTAGGCCCGACGCCTAGCTTTCGACGCGGTTCCGGCCGTTGGCCTTGGCGCGGTAGAGCGCCGTGTCGGCGGCGATCAGCAGTTCGTCGAGCGAGGCCGTGTTCGGTTCCAGGCTCGCCAGGCCGATCGAGATGGTGACCGGGATCGGACCCGGCAGCTTGGCGACGGCGACGCGGATGCGCTCGGCCACCATGGCGGCGGCGGCACGGTCGGTCTCCAGCAGGCCGACGACGAACTCCTCGCCGCCGTAGCGCCCGACGAGGTCCTGCGGCCGTACCGTGGTGTTCAGCGCCTTGGCGACGTTACG
>CAZVLI010000343.1:0-5183 GCA_964627965.1 uncultured Rhodospirillales bacterium | reverse complement strand
GCCGCCGGGCCGGTCCCCGTCGGACTCGTGCAGCTCCGCCAGCAGATCGTTGATCTGTTTCAGCAGCACCGGCCGCTCCGTCAGGCCCGTGACCGTATCGGGCAGCACCGGCTGGGTAAGCTGGCGCCATGCTTCAGACCCTGCACTTGAAACGCTGGATCGACGAGAACCGGCATCTGCTGCGCCCGCCGGTCGGCAACGTGCAGCTGTTCAAGACCGAATGGCGCAACTTCATCGTCATGGCCATCGGTGGCCCGAACCAGCGCACTGACTATCACGACGACCCCGGCGAGGAGCTGTTTTTCCAGGTCGAGGGCGACATGGTTTTGCGGGTGATCGAGGACGGTAAGCCACGCGACATCGCGATCCCGGAGGGCGAGATGCTGTTGCTGCCGCCCCACGTCCGCCACTCGCCGCAGCGGCCGGCCGGCTCGGTCGGCTTGGTGGTCGAGCGGCTACGGCTGCCGGGCGAGATCGACGCCTTCGAGTGGTATTGCGAGCAGTGCCACGCCTGCGTGCATCGCGGCGAGATCGAGCTGAAGGATATCGAGGTCGACCTGCCGCCCGTCTTCGAGACCTACTACGCCAGCGAAGCGGCGCGGACGTGCCCGTCCTGTGGCCACGTCAATCCCGGGCGGCCCGGCTAGGCGAGCAAGGAAACCAGCGAGGCGTTGCCGGCCTGGGCGATCTGCGAGAGGTTGTTCAGCGACTGCTGCAGCGCGTTGATCTTGGCCTGGTCGGCCTGGTTCAACACCACGCCGTCCAGCGGATCTTCCGATTCCTCGCTCGGGTTCAGCTTCTGATAGGCGTCGCGGACGACGCGCATGGCGTTGTCGATCAGAATGCCGGCATCGGCGGCGGCGGTCTTGTCCAGCACGTTCATGTCGTCGCCGAAGCCGAGCGCGAAGATGTTGTCGTCGGTCTCTTCCTGGTCGTCGATGTCGCCTGACGGCACCTGCACGACCGTCTTATCGCCGAAGAGCGTGGTCGGCGACAGACCGAGCGGCGCCAGCGCGTCGAGCCCCTCCGGGCCGGCGAGTATGTCGATCCGGCCGCCATTGCGGGCCTCGATGTTGAGCCGCAGGCCGTCGATGTCGGAGTCCATCTCGGCGAAGCCGTAGCTGCCGAGCACCTTGTTGATCTTGAAGGCGAGGAAGCCGTAGCTGTCGTCGTTCTCGATCGAGATGGTCTTGGCTTCCTCGCCGTTGACCTTGATCTGGAACGACATGCCGCCGCGCGCGCTGGTCAGGTTGATGACCTCGGAGATGTCGCCGGCCGGGATCGGGCCCTTCGGCAGGCCGAGCATCGAGACCACGTCGGTGCCGGTCGGATCGAAGGCGACGCCGGTGCCGCGCTGGCTGAACGCGCCGGTCATCTGTTCGACCCACTGCGTCGTGCCGGTCTCGTCGAGCCGCGCGACGAAACCGTCGGCATCGGCGATCGGTGTGTTGCCGTTGAAGCCGGCGGTGGTGTTGCCGGTCAGGTAGATCTCGTCGACGCCGGTATCGGTACGCACCGCCAGGCCGAAGGCCGCGTCGTCGCCGCTGCTGCCGACGTAGGAGGTCCAATTGACCGTGCCGTCGGTGCCGACGTTGGTGACGAAGCCGTCCTGGCCGCCGTTGTGCGCCTGCACGACGCTGCCGGCCAGCGCGGCGTTTGACGTCGATCCGGACAGGTAGACCGAGCCGTCGGACCCGAATGCGAGGCCGGACAGCATGTCATCGCCGGTGAAGGCGCCGAGATCGGTTTCCCAGATCGGTGTCTGACTGGCGTCGCTGTCCTCGTACTTGCGCAGGACGGCGCGGCCGTCGCTCTCCGCCGCGACGTAGACGTTGCCGGCGTCGTCGGCCAGCACGGCGCGCGCGAAGTCGTTGCCGGCGCCGCCGAACTGCTTCTCCCAGACCTTGTTGCCGTCCGTGTCGAGCTTCACCAGCGTCGCGTCCGAACCGCCGGCATGCGTGACCGAGCTGGAGAGCGCCGAGTTGGCGTAGCCGGCGATAAAGACGTTGCCGCTGGCGTCGGTGGTCACCGACAGGCCGGCATCGTCGGCATAGGGCTGTGCCTGCCGAGTCCACTGCTCGCGGCCGTCGCTGTCGAACTTGCTGACGAATGTATCCAGGTTGCCGCCGTAGGCCAGGTCGGAGAGCTTGTCCGCGGTCTGGCCGGTGATGATCACGTCGTCGTTGGCGTCGACCGCGACGGAGAAGCCGGCGGCATCGGTGGTCGAGCCCAGCAGGCGCGACCAGACCAGCTCGCCGGCGGCGTCATACTTGCGCAGGTAGGCGTCCGGCGTGCCCTGGTTGACCACGCCCTCCAGGTCGCCGGCCGAGGTGCCGACAACGTAGGCATAGCCCTCGCTGTCGAGGGCGACGGCGCGCGCGTCCTCGGCGAACTCGGTCGAGACTTCGCTACGGAAGGCCTGCGTCGGCTCGGCGGCGTCCAGGTCGCTGAACTTCTGCAGGAAGCCGGTGCCGGTGGCGCCGACGCCGGACGCGCCGGTGACGTAGAGCGCCGAGGTCTCGCTGCCCGGGCTCGCGGTGAAGGTCAGCTCTTCGCCGTTGGCGATGTCGATCTTCAGGCCGTAGCTGGTCTCGGTCTCGCGGTTGACGACGAAGCGGCTGTTGGCGCTGGCCGCCTCCAGCTTCTGGTTGAGCAGGTCGACCACGGCGTCGACGTTCACCGTGCCGCTGATCTCGGACAGATCGACGGCGATATCGGTGTTCAGCGTCGAGGTGGTGACGTTGACGGTGAACTGCTCGGTGCCGGTGAGGCCGGGGATAGGGTCCTCTCGGACGTCCGTGAGGATGCCGCCATAGTGTTCTGGCAGCGTCTTCTCTAGCGGCTTCGGTGTGGTGAAGGACGACGAGGTCGACGTCACCTTGATGCCGGAGACGATGTCGACGCTGGGCACCTGAAGCCCGTCCGCGAAGGACCGAACCTCCTCCAGCATCGACTGGAAGCGCTTGTCCAGCATCTTGGCGTAGGCGCCGCCGAGCTTGCCGTCCTCGACGTAGCTGACCAGTTCGCGCATCCGGCTCAGGCCGCGATGCAGCGCGAACAGGTTCTTGTAGTCGATGTTGTCGCCATTGCGATTGATCAGCGGATCGTCGAGATCGATCACGTCGCCGCCGCGCAGCACGTTGTTCAGGCGTTCGGTGTCGTCCTGCGGTACGGTCGGGCGCAGGTCCCATGGCGGGATTACCGATGCGTCCTGGCGCAGCGCGTTCAGCACGCCGGAAGAGTTGATCACCGCCTTGCGCGTCGCTTCGCTGATGCCGCCGCCGACCTCATAGAAGGACGCTAGCGCGTTGTAGTCGAACGACGCGGCGGACAGCGAAGTGCTTCCCAGCGGATTGATCATCGGACTCTCGGCTCCGCCCGGCATGCATTCCGGGCCACCGCCAGACTAGGTCGGCAGGGTTTCCGACCTGTTAATCCGCATGGTTAACGTTCCACCAAGCATGTTTCGGCAGGGCTCGTTAACGCTTAAGCGTTTCTCAACAAATCGCGGGCCATGCTGCGCCGGTCTTATGAGTGTACCGACGGGCGTAGAACAGGTGATGGACGTGCAGCTGGCGCAGGACCAGGCCGGGGCGGAGAGTCCCGCGATCCGGGCTCGCGACAAGATCCGTAGCATTGAGGAATTGGGTGAGATGGCGCAGGCGGCGCGTGCCGCCGGCCGTCGCGTCGTGCACGCGCATGGCGTCTTCGACCTGCTGCATATGGGGCATGTGCGGCACCTGGAAGAGGCGCGGCGCCACGGCGATCTGCTGATCGTGACGCTGACCGGCGATCGCCACGTGAACAAGGGGCCGGGCCGGCCGGTCTTCACCGAGCCGCTGCGCGCGGAGATGCTGGCCGCGCTGGCCATCGTCGACGGCGTCGGCATCTCCAACTGGCCGACCGCCGAGGGCGTGCTGCGCATCATCCGGCCGTCCTTCTACGTGAAGGGGTCGGACTACGCGCGCGAAGAAGACGACATCACCGGCGGTATCCGCCGCGAGCGCGAGCTGGTGGAGAGCCTCGGCGGCGAGGTCATCTACACCGACGACATCACTTTTTCGTCGTCGTCGCTGATCAATCGCCACCTCAACGTCTTCGACAGTGAGGTCGCGGCTTTCCTCTCGCGCCTGCGCGATGACGGCAAGCAGGACGAGATCATGGGCGCGGTCGAGTCGATCGCGGACAAGCGCGTGCTGCTGGTCGGCGAGGCGATCATCGACGAGTACCGCTACTGCACGCCGATGGGCAAGGCGGCCAAGGAGAACATCATCGCTTCGCGCTACGAGGGCGCGGAGCTGTTCGCCGGCGGCGTCATCGCGGCGGCCAATCACGTCGCCAGCTTCGTCAAGGAAGTCGGCGTCATCACCTGTGTCGGCGAGGACGACTTCTACGAGGACGTGATCCGCGAGTCGGTCCGCGACAACGTCACCGTGAAATTCGTGCACCGTCCCAAGGTGCCGACGATCCGCAAGGTGCGCTTCGTCGAGCCGGGCCATATGCGCAAGCTGTTCGAGGTCTACCACTTCGACGACACGCCGATGGCCGGCCAGGAGGAGGCGCAGCTCCTCAACATGATCCAGCGCCAGGCCGAGGACTGGGATCTGGTGATCGTGAACGACTTCGGCCACGGCATGATGACGCCGAAGGCCGTTGACGAGGTTGCCAGGCGCGCCCGCTTTCTGGCGGTGAACGCGCAGACCAACTCCGCCAACCACGGCTACAACACCGTCGCCAAGTATCCGCGCGCGGACTACCTGTGCATCGACGCGCCGGAGGCCCGGCTGGCGGTCCGCGACCGCTTCATGGACCTGGAGCACCTGGTCCAGGGGCCGCTGCGCGAGCTGGTTTCCTGCGACCGTGTCGTCGTCACGCACGGTCAGAACGGCTGTCTGACCTATGGCTTCGACCAGGGGCTGCGCCGGGTGCCGGCGTTCACGCGCCAGGTCGTCTCCTCTGGATACGGTGAGTGTTAGCATGTGCGTCTCAGTGTGTGTATGCTGGTGCGTGATGGGAAAGGGCATCAACGAGTGCGCAAGGCAGATTGGGTTAGGCAATCCGTGCAAAACAGACGGACGAATCCATCCGGGAGGCAAACCGCTGATCATCAGAGCAACAACACCGGAAGGAAATGACACAACCAACCAAGGCGCTGAGAAACCCACATTGGTCCCATTTTCGAC
>CAZVLI010000342.1:0-5193 GCA_964627965.1 uncultured Rhodospirillales bacterium | reverse complement strand
GATCTCTTCGAGCTCTTCGACGTCGTCGACGATCTCCTCGACGTCGTCGACCTCGACCGGCTGCACGCCCGGCTCGACCAGCTCGACCTCGCTCGCCAGGTCATCGGCGCTCGCGGCGGGGTTGGTCTCTAGATCGCTTCGCCGCCGCGTTCGCCGGTGCGGATGCGGATGGCTTCCTCGACGGTCGAGATGAAGATCTTGCCGTCGCCGATGCGGCCGGTATGCGCCGCGCGCTGGATCGCTTCCACCGCGCGCTCCACCATGTCGTCCTCCAGCACCACTTCGATCTTCACCTTGGGCAGGAAGTCGACGACGTACTCGGCGCCGCGATAGAGCTCCGTATGGCCCTTCTGGCGCCCGAAGCCCTTGGCCTCGACCACCGTGATGCCTTGCAGCCCCAACTCGTGCAGCGCCTCTTTGACCTCGTCCAGCTTGAACGGTTTGATGATCGCCTCGATCTTCTTCATCGCCTAAATCACATCCACTTCCGAACAAGCGCGGCGGCCGCCGCGATGGCGCCCGCGCAAGCTCAATAGCATGCCGCGTGCCAGCCCTGAAACGCCCGATTTTTCGGCGGTTTTCCGCCGTTTTCCCGTGGTCGGGGCGTCCCGCGAGCCTCACCTGTTGGGCAAATCATACGCAATTGCCGAGAAATTGGGCAGGGAAAGCGTTGGGAGATGCGCCTAATCGCTGAGCAGTTTGCGGATCCGCGCCATCGCTTCCTGGATATTCTCGATCGAGTTGGCGTACGAGAACCGGATGTAGCCTTCGCCCATCGCGCCGAAGCTGGTGCCGGCGATGGCCGCCACGCCGGCCTCGTTCAGCATCCGCTCCTGCAGATCCTTGGCGCCGATGCCCGTGCCGGTCACGTTGGGGAAGGCGTAGAACGCGCCGCCCGGCCGCACGCAGCGGAAGCCGGGAATGTCGTTCAGTTCCTTCACGATGATCTCGCGGCGCTCGTCGAACGCCGCGACCATCGCTTCCGCTTCGTCCTGCGGCCCGGTCAGCGCGGCGACGCCGGCCCACTGTGTCGCCGCATTGACGCAGGAGTGGTCGTTCACCGCCAGCCGGGTCACCGCCTCGATCAGCTCGTCCGGCCATACCGCGTAGCCCAGCCGCCAGCCGGTCATCGCGTAGGTCTTCGACCAGCCGTCCAGCATGATCAGCCGGTCGCGGATCGACTCGTAGCCCAGCATGCTGACGTGCGGCTGGTTGTCGTAGACCATGCGCGCGTAGATCTCGTCGGACATGATCGCGACGTGCGGGTGCTTCTCCAGGCCGGCGACCAGCTTGTCCAACTCGTCCTTGTTGACCACGCCGCCGGTCGGGTTGGCCGGGCTGTTGATGATGATCAGCCGGGTGTTCGGGCCGACCTTGGCCAGTACTTGCTCGGCGTTGAAGGAAAAGCCGGTGTCCTCGTGCAACTCGATCGGCACCGGGGTGGCGCCGGAGAACCGGATCGCCGACTCGTAGATCGGAAATCCCGGGTTCGGATACATGATTTCCGCGCCGGGCTCACCGAACATCATGCAGGCATAGAACATGGTCGGCTTGCCGCCGGGCTGCACCACCACGTTGTCCGGGTTGATCTCGACGCCGCGCCGCGCCGCGATGTCGGCGGCGACCGCCTCGCGCAGCTCCGGAATGCCGTTCGCCGGGGTGTAGCCGTGATGCCCGTCGGCCAGCGCCTTGCGCCCGGCCTCGACGATGTGCGCCGGAGTTCTGAAATCGGGCTGGCCGATGCCGAGATTGATGATGGAGCGGCCTTCCGCGGCAAGTTTGTTCGCCCGCGCCAGGACCTCGAAGGCGGTCTCGGTGCCGAGCACGCCCATACGTTTCGCCAGTTGCATGGCGCGGATAATGCGCACGGCCCCGGTCGGCCCGCAAGTGGCAGGGCGGACCATGGTTTACCGCTTATTAGGGGCGCATCGTCTAAGGTCGCGATTGGAACGAAACCGGCGCCGCCATCCCGCATGGTCCGGATAGGTGACGGCGTCGACGGCGAGAGAAGAACAATGCCGAAGACCGCCGCCGGGCCGTTGGCCTGGGTCAGTGATCGCGATGTCGATCTGCTCTTCTGTGCCGAGCTGCACGGCTCGCCGCCGTTCGCCTCTCAGGTTCTGGAAGCCGCCGGCCTGCCCGGCGCGCGCTTTCGCAAGGCGAGCCTGGCCGCCGACCGGCCCAGCGCGGCCGAACTGGTGATCGAAGCGGAGACCACCGAGGGCGCGCCGGTCGCCGTCCTCGTCGGTCACCCGCGACCGGCGGTGATGCCGGCGGCCGGTAGCGGCGCGATCAAGGGGCCCTGGAGCGCCTCGCAGCCACTGCTGCTGGCCCCGGCTACCGAGGCGGAGGCGGAGGTCGAGCGCGGCGAGGGCGCACCGGTCCTCTCCTACGAGAAGGTCATCGAGTGGCTGGCCGATGCCGACGAGCCGCACGGCCGCTTCCTGGCCGAGGTGCTGCGCGCCGCGCTGGCCGCTCGCGCACCGGCATCGGATGCCGCGCAGCCGACCGGCGACGCGCTGGTCTCGGCCTTCTGGCTCGCCTACTGGGAAGTCGCCAGCGCCGACTACCCGGCACTGCGCATGAAACGGCCGGACGAGGTGCCGGCGGGCCGGACCTGGCCCTGGTTTTCCGAGGCCGACGGCCTACGACGCGGCATCTCGGTGGTGCACAAGACCGATCGCGGCGCCGTCGACATGACCTTCTCCAGCACTTCGCTGGCCGACCTGCGCGCCGTCGCCGGTTCGCTGCTGGAGCCCGGCATGGTGCTGCACGCCAGCCGCAAGGAAACTGCCATCCGGATCAAGGTCACGCCGGTCAACATGTACCGCCCGTTCGACGCGCAGCGCGACGCGGTGGTCGAGGGGCTGGCCGCGGCGGAGCGCCTGCGCGCGCTGTTCGCCGCGCACGCCGACACGCTCGACATCGTCCCGCTCATCTGACCGCTTGATTTACGGGCGCAGCCACCGCTAGAAGCCGCTGTCACGCCGCCGTCATGGCGGGTCAGGCCAGCGAGCGCCCATGCCCACCGCCGCCACGCCCCGTCCGGGCCCGATCTTCCGCCTGCGCAAGCAGGTGCGGCGCTGGGTCGAGCCCTATCCCTGGGTCTATCGCGGTCTGCTGAAGCTGTGGGGCCTTGCTTTCGGGGCCCGCTTTTTCGTTCACGCGCTGGTTTCCGGTCGGCTACGGCATCGGCCTGACGCCGCCGCGCTCGACGCCTTTCTCGGTCGCCAGCACGTTCAGGGCTACGATGTCGACCTCGGTGCCCCCACGGACGCCGAGACGCTGCGCGCCGAACTGTTGCAGCGCGACCTTGTGCCGGCCGAAGGCGGCTGGACCTTCTATCTGGCGCCCGGCGAGGCGCTGGATCGCATCTGCCCATTTCTTAAGCAGCACTATCCGACGGGCGTCGGCCTGAAGCTGCTCAAGGACCTGCGACCGCCGTTGGAGGCGAGCTACACACCGCACGACCAGAACCCGGCCGCCGGCGCGGCGCTGCTGCGCAAGCTGACGCCGTCGCCTGTGGCGCTGCTGCGCGTGGCGGCGGCGCTGCATCGCGTCGGCCTCGGCCCGAAGGTCTGGGACCTGGTGCACCTGCGCAGCGGCGGCACCGATCTCACCGCTTACGTCGTCGCACCGGTCGACGGCGGCGCGCCGGACGCCAATCAGCACGCCGATTTCATGGCCCGCCTGCGCACGGTGCTGGACGACGGCCTGATCGCCACCGCGCACCCGAGCGCGGCCGCGTCGGACGACTTCGCCCCGCCGGACGGCAACGGCAACCTGCGCGTGGATCCCGCCACGGGCCGCGCGCTGTTCGTCGACTTTCAGGGCTTCGTGATCCCGGACGAAGGCAAGCTGCTGTCCAGCCTCGCGGACCAGGGCCGCGACGCCACGCATTTCGGCGCCGGCCGCTTCTTTCGTGGCGGCGGCAGCTACCTCTACCAGGCGATCCCCGGGCTGGAACCGGGTAAGCGCGACCCCGAGCAGCGCTGGCACACGGTGCGCGACTTGCTCGACGGTGCCGGTGTCGGCTTCGAGGGCCGCCCGGTCTTCGATATCGGCTGCAACACCGGCCTGATGCTGTATCAGGCGCTGGGTGCCGGCGCGTTCTGGGCCTGCGGCTGGGACATGCCGGAGGTCGCGGCGTCGGCCGAACGCCTGCTTGGCGGACTGGGCGCGACGCGGGTCACGCTCACCGGCGGCGCGATCTCGCCGGACACCGATTTCGCCGCCGCCGTGCCGGCATGGGCGGGCGAGGGCGGGGTGCTGTTCTACCTCGCGGTTTCAGACCACATCGGTTTCCCCGATGGCGTCGCGGCGCTGCCGTGGCGACATATGCTCTACGAAGGTCACGCCGACCAGGGGGTCGGCGATCAGGTTGAACGGCTGCGCCAGGTGCCGTGGCTCAAGGACGCGCAGCTTCTCGGTCATCGCATGGCCGCCGACGGCGACTCGCCGCCCCGGCCACTGCTCTTGCTGGAGCGCTGAGACGACATGAAACCGGCCAACAAGGTCCTGAGCGGCTATCGCACCAGTGTGTTCGAGGAGATGAGCCGGCTGGCCATCGAGCACCAGTCGATCAATCTCGGGCAGGGCTTCCCGGACGAGGAGGGGCCGGAGAGCCTGAAAGAGGCCGCCGACCGCGCCGCGCGCGACTTCCCGAACCAGTACCCGCCGATGATGGGCGTGCCGGAGCTGCGCCGCGCCGTCGCCTCGCAGAATGCGCGCTTCTACGGCCTGGACTGCGACTGGCAGACCGAGGTGATGGTGACCTCCGGCGCGACCGAGGCGCTGGCCGCGACGATCCTGGCGCTGATCGAGCCGGGTGATGAGGTCGTGGTGTTCGATCCGCTCTACGACAGCTACCTGCCGATGCTGCGCCGCGCCGGCGCCGAGCCAAAGATCGTCCGCCTGGAGCCGCCGCACTGGGAACTGCCGCGCGACGCGCTGGCCGCCGCTTTCTCGGAGAAGACCAAGCTGATCCTGCTGAACACGCCGATGAACCCGACCGGCAAGGTGTTCGACGCCAACGAGCTCGCCTTCATCGCCGCGCTGATCGAGCGTCACGACACCTATGCCATCTGCGACGAGGTCTACGAGCACCTGGTGTTCGACGGCGGCAAGCATATCCCGCTGATCACGCTGCCGGGCATGCGCGAGCGTTGCGTGCGCATCGGCGCGGCCGGCCAG
>CAZVLI010000341.1:0-5205 GCA_964627965.1 uncultured Rhodospirillales bacterium | reverse complement strand
GACCTTCACGGCGCAGCGTTCCAGCGTGCGCGCCAGGATGTCGGCGCACATCGCCGCCACGGTGATCGGCCGGCCGCGCATCGAGCCGGAATTGTCGATCAGCAGCGTGACAACGGTGTCGCGGAAGTCGGTATCGCGCTCCAGCTTGTAGGACAGCGCGTTCATCGGGTTGATGACCACGCGGGCGAGCTTGCCGGCGTCGAGCAGGCCCTCCTCCAGATCGAACTCCCATGACCGGTTCTGCTTCGCCAGCAAGCGGCGCTGCAGCCGGTTGGCGAGCCGCGCGACCACGCCTTGCATGTTGGAGAGCTGCTGGTCGAGATAGGTGCGCAGCCGGGCCAGTTCCTCGGTGTCGCAGAGGTCGGCGGCGTCGATGATCTCGTCGAACTCGGTGGTGAAGCCGCGATAGGCGGGCTCGTTCGGGTTACCCGGCATCATGTCGCCGGGCCGCCACTGCCGCCGGCCCTTGCCCGGCTCCTCGGAACCCATGGACTGCGAGGCATCGTCGCTGTCGACGGCGCTGCTCTCGTCCTGGCCTTCCTGGCTGTCGCCCTCGCCCTGGTCGGACTGCTGCGGCTGGGCGGCATCGTCGGACGCGCCCTCGCCGCCCTCGCCATCGCCGTCGCCGCCCTCGGGCTGCTCGTCGGCGTTCTCGTCCTCGTTGTCGTCGGACGTGTCGTCCTCGTCGGTGAGGTCTTCCTCGCCCAGCTCCAGGTCAGCTATCAGCTTGCGGGTGAGACGCGCGAAAGCTGCCTGGTCGGTGATGTTCTCGGCCAGAGCCGACAGATCCTCGCCGGCGTTCTCCTCGATCCACGGACGCAGGAAGTCGACCATCTGCTTCGCCGCGGCGGGCGGCGGCTTGCCGGTCAGCTTCTCGCGCAGCATCAGGCCGATCACTTCGGGCAGCGCCTGCTCGCCCGGATCGGTGACGTTGGCATAGCCGCGCACGCGGCAGCGCTCGTCGAGCTGCGCATCGAGATTCTCCGACACGCCGATCATCCGGTTGGAGCCGATCGACTCCACCCGCGCCTGCTCGGCCGCTTCGTAGACCGCGCGCGGCATCGCGCCCTTGGGCTGGAAGCGGCTGTGCAGATCGTTGTCGTGGTGTCGGATCCACAGCGCCAGGCTGTCGCCGGCACCGCGGATCGAGGCCACCTCGCCCTCGCCCATGTCGCGCGAGGGCTGCGGCAGGCGGGCGCGGCCGGCCCGCAGGCCGGAGGCCTCGGTGCCGAAGCTGACGGCGAGCTCGCGGTCGCGCGCGATGGCGCGCACGGCGGCGGTCACCGCGCGCTTGAACGGCTCGGTCGGGTTTTCCGGGCGCGCCATCGGAACCGGCTACGAGAGCTGCACGCTGGCGGCGGACTCTGGCAGTTCCTCGCCGAAGCAGCGCTGGTAGTACTCCGCCACCACCGGCCGCTCGATCTCGTCGCAGCGGTTCAGGAAGCTGACCCGGAAGGCGAAGCCGACATCGTTGAAGATGCGCGCGTTGTCCGCCCAGGTGATCACCGTGCGCGGCGACATCACGGTGGAGATGTCGCCGTTGACGAAGCCGGAGCGCGTCAGGTCGGCGACCGAGACCATCGAGTTGATGTTCTTGCGGCCGTCGCCGTCGTTCCAGTCCGGGCACTTCGACAGGACGATATTCACCTCGTCGTCATGCGGCAGGTAGTTCAGCGTGGTGACGATCGACCAGCGGTCCATCTGGCCCTGGTTGATCTGCTGCGTGCCGTGATAGAGGCCCGTCGTGTCGCCAAGGCCGACCGTGTTGGTGGTGGCGAACAGGCGGAAGCTCGGGTGCGGCCGGATCACCTTGTTCTGGTCCAGCAGGGTGAGCTTGCCCTCGACCTCCAGCACGCGCTGGATCACGAACATCACGTCCGGGCGGCCGGCATCGTACTCGTCGAACACCAGCGCGCAGGGGTGTTGCAGCGCCCAAGGCAGGATGCCCTCGCGGAACTCGGTCACCTGAACGCCGTCGCGGATCACGATCGCGTCCTTGCCGATCAGGTCGATCCGGCTGATGTGGCTGTCGAGATTGACGCGCACGGCGGGCCAGTTCAGGCGCGCGGCGACCTGCTCGATATGGGTCGACTTGCCGGTGCCGTGATAGCCCTGGACCATCACGCGGCGGTTGTAGGCGAAGCCGGCAAGGATCGCCATCGTGGTCTCGTGGTCGAACTGGTAGGCCTCGTCAACGTCCGGCACCAGGTCAGTGGGCTCGGAGAACGCGGGCACACGCATGTCGCTGTCGAGACCGAAGACCTCGCGCACGCTTAGTTCGATGTCTGGTTGCGCGGGCAAGCTCGCCGCGGTCGCCTCGGCCGTCGCAGTCGCCGTCATTGAGTCTCCACCTACTCCATCGGACCCGAAAAGTCGTGGGGCGCTAACCTCAGAAACTACCGCTGCTCACGAGAGTACGGTAGGCGGCGGTTATCGCCTTGAAACGCTCCTCCACGCTGCGGTCGCCGCCATTGGCATCCGGGTGGTAGCGTTTGACTAGCTGCTTATAACGCATCTTGATCTGTTGCAAGTCGGGACGGCCCTCCAGGCCGAGCTCGTCCATCGCCTTGCGGACATGCTTCGGTATGTGCCGCGCCTGCGGCGGCTCCGGCGCCTTGGCCTCGGCGCCGAACAATCCGAAGACATCGCCGACATCGCCAGCCAGCGCCGCCGCCTTCGCCCGGTCGCTCATGCGCCAGGTCGGCCGGTGGCCGGTGACCGCGTCGCGCTGGTACTTCGCGATGTCGTCGTCGGTCATGCCCTGGAAGTAGTTCCAGCGCTGATTGTAGGCGCGGACGTGTTCCAGACAGAACCAGACATACTCGTTCAGGTTGGTGCGCGAGCGCGGCGCGCGGTGTTCGGCCACGGCATTGCAGCCGGGCGCCTGACAGCGCTGCTGCTGCGCCGCCTGCCTAATCTTCAGGCCAGGGTCGGCCAGGGGGATTTCACGCCGTCGGGTCACGGGTGAAGTATGGGGCGGGGGGATTAACGATTCAACGCCTGCCGGACCTTGCCACGACGGCGAAGGATTTGGCAGCGTTGCCGGCCCGCGAAACGCGGCGTCAGGAGGATGAGATGAGCGTTGCCGAAAGGATCGAGGCCAAGCTGCGCGAGGCGCTGGCGCCGACGCGTCTGGAGATCGTCGACGAGTCGCACAAGCACGCCGGCCACGTCGGCGCCCGGCCCGAGGGCGAAACGCATTTTCAGGTCGAGATCGTCAGCGATGCGTTCGCCGGCATGAACCGCGTGGCGCGCCAGCGAAAGGTCTACGAGATTCTCGCGGCCGAGCTGGCCGGACCGGTGCACGCCCTTGGCCTGCGAACGCTGGCCCCCGGCGAGAACGGCAGCTAGCCCCGATCTCTGACGGCATCCGAAGGCGGGAGAAAATACTAAAATCCGCAACTAAAGGTAGAAGAATATTCAGACTCTCTTCATAATATGCGCGCCTAGATAGCCGAACTTTGATGCAATTGCGATCTATGGTTGCGTCTACCGGCAAGAACACGAAGAAAAATGGAGCGTATGTGATATGGGGTCTGTCACCAGAGTGCGCCGCAATGTCAGGATCAACGAGCGTCGCACCAGCGTCATGATGGAGCTTGAGCTCTGGGACGCGCTGTTCGAGATCTGCGAGCGAAACGGTCTGTCGGTTCATGAGGTCTGCACCCAGGTGCAGGACGGCGTCGGCGTCGGCGAGAACTTCACCTCCGCGCTGCGCGTCTACATCATCAACTACTTCCGCACCCAAGACGGCCTGGATCAGCGCGACGCCGCCTAGCCGCGTTGCCCCAGTGCCGTGTTCTTCAGTCCTGGGGCTTCGCCGGCGGACGGATGCGCAACGCCGTCACCTGGTTGCGGTGACGGCGCAGGATCTCGAACTCGAAGTCGTTGAGCAGGATGCGGTCGCCGACATCCGGGATCCGGCGCGCCTCGTTGATCACCAGGCCGGCGACGGTGGCCGCTTCGTCCTCCGGTAGCTGCCAGTCGAGGTCGCGATTGAGATCGCGCACCGTCATGGTGCCGTCGACAACGATGGAGCCGTCGGCCTGCCGGCGCACCGCTTCGCCGGATTCGACGTCATGCTCGTCGGCGATGTCGCCGACGATTTCCTCCAGGATGTCCTCCAGGGTCACCAGCCCCATCAGCGCGCCGTACTCGTCGACGACCAGCGCGAAGTGCTCCTTGCGCTCGCGGAAGTTGTCGAGCTGCTCGTCGAGCGTGGTGGTGTCGGGCACAAACCACGGTGGACGCGCCAGCGCCGCGACGTCGAGGCTCGCCAGATCGCCGCGCAGCGGGTGCAGCGCGCGCAGCAGATCCTTGGCGTGCAGCACGCCGACGATGTTCTCCGGATTGTCTCGCCACAGCGGAATGCGGGTGTAGGGGCTGGCCAGCACCTCCGCGACCAGCTTCTCCGGATCGGCGCCGACCTCGACCATCACCATGTTGCGCCGGTGCACCATGATGTCGAAGACCACCACCTCGGAGAGGTCGAGGATCGAGTCGAGCATGTCGCGCTCGGTCTTCACCATGCGGCCTTCGCGGGTGTGCAGGTCGATGGCGCCACGAATCTCGTCGGCCGGCGTGACCAACCGGCCACGGCCGGAGATGGCGACGCCAAAGATGCGCAACGTGGTCGCGACGATGGCCTGGATCACGGCGATGATCGGCGCCAGCACGCGCACCACCACCGCCATGACCGGCGCGACCGTCAGCGCGACGCGATCGGCGTTGTACAGCGCGTAGGTCTTCGGCATGACCTCCGAGAAGATCAGCACCAGTACCGTCATCAGCGCCGTGGCGGCGGCGACGCCGGCATCGCCGAACAGCGCGATCAGCAAGCTGGTGGCCAGCGCCGAGGCCAGGATGTTGACCAGGTTGTTGCCGAGCAGGATGGCGCCGATGAGACGCTCGCGGTCTTGGATCAGGCGGTTGACCCCGGCGGCGCGCTTGTTGCCGTCGCGCTGCAGGTGATGCATGCGCGCCCGGCTGGCCGCCGTCAGCGCGGTTTCCGAGCCGGAGAAAATCCCCGACAGGATCAGCAGCACGACGATGCCGCCAATGGTCAGCACCAGTTCAAGGGTCACCGCGCCGCCTCCAAGGTCGCGAGCACCGCGTCGGCCGGCACCTCCTGCGTGATGAAGGCCTGGCCGATGCCGCGCGCCAGGATGAAGGTCAGGCGCCCGCCACGCACCTTCTTGTCCTGGC
>CAZVLI010000340.1:3484-5206 GCA_964627965.1 uncultured Rhodospirillales bacterium | reverse complement strand
AGCGATTGCCCAGCGCGCGCGGGCCGAACTCCATGCGGCCCTGGAACCAGCCGACCGCCTGGCCGTCGGCCAGCGCCTGCGCCACGCGCTCGATCATCGCGTCCTCGTCGAGGCGGACAACGCGGGCACCCTCGGCGGTGAGGCGGCGCTCGATCTCGTCGTCGTCGTACTCGGGGCCGAGATAGCTGCCGGCCATGCCGTCGCGGGTGTTTCCGAGTTCGCGCGGGTTGCCCAGATGCCAGTGATAGGCGGCAAGCGCCGCGCCGAGCGAGCCGCCGGCGTCGCCCGCCGCCGGCTGCACCCAGATATTCTCGAAGCAGCCGTCACGTAGCAGCTCGCCGTTGGCGACGCAGTTCAGCGCCACGCCACCGGCCAGGCACAGGTTCTTGTGCCCAGTCTCCTTGGCGAGCGACCGGCCCATGCGCAGCACGACTTCCTCGGTGACCTTCTGTACCGACGCGGCGAGGTCCATGTGGCGCTGGTCGAGCTGCTGCTCCGGTCCGCGCGGCGGCGATCCGAACAGCGCGTCGAAGCGCTCGTTGGTCATGGTCAGGCCGGTGGCGTAGTCGAAGTAGTCGAGGTCGAGCCGGAAGCTGCCGTCCGGCTTCACGTCGATCAGCTTGTCCATGATCAGGTCGGCGAAGCGCGGCTCGCCGTAGGGCGCCAGGCCCATGACCTTGTACTCGCCGGAATTGACCTTGAAGCCGGTGTAATAGGTGAAGGCGGAGTAGAGCAGGCCGAGCGAGTGCGGGAAGTGAATCTCACGCACCATCTCCAGCTTGTTGCCGCTGCCGACGCTGAGCGAGGTGGTGGCCCACTCGCCGACGCCGTCCATGGTCAGCACCGCGGCCTCCTGGAACGGCGAGGGGTAGAAGGCGCTGGCGGCGTGGCTCTGGTGGTGCTCGGTGAACAGCAGCTTGGATTCGATATCGGCGCCGTTGCTGGCCAGTGCCTGCAGTTCCTTGGCCAGCAGGCTCTTCTGGAACAGCTTCTCCTTGATCCACACAGGGATCGCCATCGCGAAGGAGCGATAGCCGCGCGGCGCGAACGAGAGGTAGGTCTCCAACAGCCGCTCGAACTTCAGGAACGGCTTGTCGTAGAAGGCGATGTGGTCGACGTCGTCGAGCGTGCAGCCGGCCTCGTCCAGACAGTAGAGCACCGCCTCGACCGGGAAGCCGGCGAAGTGCTTCTTGCGGTTGAAGCGCTCTTCCTGGGCCGCGGCGACGATGGCGCCGTCCTCGACCAGGGCGGCCGCCGAGTCGTGATAGAAGGCCGAGATGCCGAGGATGCGCACGGGCCGGCCTAGAAAATCGTGTAGATGAAGGGCGCGATCGCCGACCCCTGGGTCAGCACGATCAGGCCGCCGAACAGCAGCAGCATGAACAGCACCGGCAGCAGCCAGTACTTCTTCCTCGCGCGGATGAACATCCAGAGTTCACGTAGGAAACTCAAAACCGGTCCTCGTTACTTAGAACTGCTGCTTCATGGTCTCCGGCTCTGGGCCGGGTTCTCGCACGATCCAGTAGCTGTCGGCGTCGGGCTCGCGCCGCCGGTTCATCGGATCCTTGCCCGTCGCGCGCATCAGCACGCCGACCGGGGTGACCACAACGAAGAACAGCATACCCATCACCAGCGGGCTGATGATGCGGTGCAGGAGAAGCCCGAACTTCATCCACAGCCGGTTCAGCGGGGCGAGCACGCTCGGCCGCACCAGCGTCAGAG
>CAZVLI010000340.1:0-3457 GCA_964627965.1 uncultured Rhodospirillales bacterium | reverse complement strand
CAGCGCCCACCAATGCGGCAGGTTGCCGCCGATCAGCGGGAAGGCGCCGATCAGGACGAACACGACCGTGAAGACGACGCCGAAGCCGCGGTCGCTGCTGCCCTTGACGGGCTGACCGTGGTCGATTCGCTCGTGCGCGATCTGCGATTTCATGGGGCCGGAAGCTACCACAACTCGCCCTCGTAGGGGGAAGAGCCGGATATGCGGCGTATGAACGCGCATTCGGCAGCGGAATCGCTCCCTGATCGGGTGAAATCGCGGCCGCGGCGTCGGTTCATTGCGGTCGTCCGGCTTCGATCGCCGGCAGAATCGCACGGGCCAGCATGTCGTTCCCTGCCGCCGACGGGTGGCAGCCCTTGCGCGCGTAGGCGTCCCAGTCGAGGTCCTGCGCGCCGATGTCGACGACCACGGCACCGTGCTTCTCCAGCCGCTGTGCCAAAGCCGGGGCAATGATGGCGCCGGCGCTTCGGGTCTCCGCGTTCTGAGGAATCAAGGCGACGACGAGGTGGAGGTCTCGGCTCGCGGCAAACCGGGCCGCCTCTTCCATGACCTGGAACAGGCCCTCGCGCAGCTCGTCGTCACGCAGCGTTCGCGTGGTCAGCGTTTCGGTTGGCGCGGCCCATGGCAGTTCGATCTGATCGTACGTCCGTCGCGACAGAAGGGCCTTCGCCGCCGCGATACTGTAAGGGAACCGAAAGCGCGGTTTCGCCCAGTAATCGCTGTCGAATGCCTCGTCGGCAAGTTCCAGCATCGCTTCATATGAACGCGGTTGCGGCGTATTCATGACAGGATGAAGTTCGCCGTCTTTCCAGTAAGGTTTGAATCCGTAGAGAATCGACGCTTTTCTGATGTATACGGGCCGAAATGCGTTCGCCATGCGCCGGATGTTCTCGTGCATGACGCCGAACACGACGGTGCGCAGTTCTGGGTATACGTCAGCCTTTAACTTGAGCTGATGCAGCGATTGCACCGGCCCATATCCTCCGACGCCATGGTTCGCGACCGGCAAGCCACTGTGATGCTGCAGGCGGGCCGAATAGGTCTCCAGGTCGTTCACTTCGTCGCCATGGGTGAACGAGTCGCCGACGGTCAATACCTGCACCGGCGCCGGCTCGCCGTTCCCTGTTAAGCGTGCGGCGTTGGCATCGCGCGTGACCTCCCAGGCGCCGTAGCATGCCTGGTTCGTCCTCTTCGTATTGGGCAACGGATGCCAACCGAGAACCGGGTGATACGATCCCGCGACGAAGGCCTCGTAGCTCTTGGCATCGACCTTGGCGAAGTACGCGTCGCGATGATCGAAAACGGCGGGGCGCAGCTTGCCGAGGAGAAAAGCGAAGCCTTCCGCGCTCAGCGCGAGGAACGCGACGAGAACCAGTACGCCGACCGCCTTGACGGCGGACTCCCGTTTCATTACTGCGGTGTTTCCTCACGGCTGCTTGTAACAACGTTCCTCGTTATCTCTCGACGAAGTGCTCTGTTGATGGAGTGTGGGATCGGGTTGTCGCTCGCGCGATAAATCCCTTCCGACAGCTCCCAGAGCTTCGTTGTCGTCGAGATCCGCGACATTGCCTTACGGTGCCGATGACTCGGAACGGGCAATCTTATTCGTCGCTTGGTCAGTATAGGTCTGGTATGAGGCGGCTTCAACTTGCGACTCCATTGAGGTATCGAGTGAATTCGATAATGCTGTTCAAGAAGTCGACAATCTGGAGTTGCCTGTGAGCGAGGTCGCTTCGCGTCCCGCCATCCGCTTGGTCGGCTATGCGGTCATGATCCTGCTGCCGCTGGTCCTGTTGCTCGCGGCGAGCGAGATGGTGCTGCGGGCGATGGGGCTGGGCTATCCGGTGCTGTATGACGCGCATCCGGTCTACGGCTACGCGCCGCAGCCGAATCAGCGTCGTGAGCGTCGGGCCGGCGCCGTGGTCACCATCGACGGCCACGGGTTGCGGACGCCGGTCGACTGGCGCGAACCGGCCGACCACCGCGTTCTGTTCATCGGCGACAGCGTCACCTATGGCGGCTCTTACGTCGACGACCGGGCGCTGTTCAGCGAACGGGTCTGCGCCGGCCTGAAAGAGGGCCATGGCCTCGCGGCGAATTGCGGCAATGCCGGCGTCAACGCCTACGGCGTGGAGAACATGGCGGCGCGACTCGCCGACACCGACTTCGGCGCCAGCGCCATTGTCGCCGTGGTGCTGCCGGGCGACGCGCTGCGCGATCTCAATCGGCTCGACGGGTTGCCGTTTCACAGCGAGGCGATGCCGCCGCTGGTGCCAGCCACGGCGGAGGCGGCGATCTTCGGCTGGCGCTTCGTGAAGACGCGGGTGGGGCGCTGGTTCAGCGCATCGTCGGCGCCGGTGGCTCCGACCGGCGCCGAACAGGTCGACCGCGCGGCGCGACGACAAGAGATCGTGCACCGACGACTCGACACGCTGGTGGCGACGCTACGCGACAAGCAGGCCGGCGGCGCGAAGGTCCTACTGGTGCTGACGCCGGGGCGGGTCGCGATGAGTGGCACGGACGGACTGACCGACATGGTGCACGGGCGGCTGGCGGCCAGTGGATTGCCCTACCTGGACATGCGGCCGCACCTGCGGAACGAGGACCTGGACGCGATCTACTACGACGCGGTGCACCTGAACCCGGCCGGACACGCGGTCTACGGCAGGGTGCTGACGGAACGGATCGCCGAGCTGCTCGGCGGCTGACGCGAGCTAGCCGTCCAGCTGCATGCGTGCGACGAAGCGGCAGGAGTCGCCGCCGGTGATCGCCGCGCATTCGCTCTCCTCGGCATGCACGGTGCCCTCACCGGTCAATACCAGCGAGCCGGTGGCGCGCAGCATGCCGACGATCGGGCTGCAGACCGGCGCCTCCGAGTGGCCGTGGCCGTGCACGAAGGGGCTGTGAGTAACGGTCAGGCGCAGGGTGGTTTCGCGCGGCCGGGCCAGCGACCAGCGGCCCCAGCCGAGATGCGCCGCCGTCTCTTCCAGCATCTGCAGCAGCTTCAGCGGGTCGGTCACGCCGAAGTTGCGGTACTTGGTGACGGAGTGCTTGCCGCCCTTGGCGACGGCGTCGGCGAAGGCCTCGAAGCCAGCCGGACCCATCTGGGCCATGGCCAGCATCAATACGTCGGCGCGCAGCATCACGTAGCGGACCTCGCCGTCGTAAAGTCCGCCTTCCTTGCGCTCCAGCCGCTCCGTCAGGTTCGCCATCGTTTCTTTCCCTCAACGCGGTTCCGGCAGCAGTTCACCCAGTTCGCGTTCCACGACTTTCGGGTCTTGTCGCAGGCCATGGTAAATATTTTGTGCCATCTGGCCCGGATAAACGTCCTCCAGGCCGGCGCGGATCGCCGCCACGGTGGCCTCGGCAACGGCACGGGGCGAGATTTTCGGCGGTGGGAAGTCGGCCGACATGGTGGTGTCGACGGCGCCCGGATAGACCCCGACGACACGCACGC
>CAZVLI010000339.1:0-5220 GCA_964627965.1 uncultured Rhodospirillales bacterium | reverse complement strand
CAATAGGGCGAGCCCGGCGAGGCCGGCTCCGATCCAGGCGAGGGCCATCGCGCGGCTCCATCGGTTGGCATTGCAGATCGAGGTCAGGCGCCATTATCGCCCCGGGGGCCGATACGGCAACCGGTTGCCGCCGGCGCCGGTTACGCGCTATGCACCCGCTCGTCATGATCGGACGTCTGAAACAGTTCTTCGACCGCCTGGAAGCGCCCGGTGCCGCGCCTGCGTCGGCCGGCGACGACGGGATTCGGCTTTCCGCCGCCTTCCTGCTGGTGGAGGCCGCGTGCCAGGACGGCACGTTCGACGATGCCGAGCGGGCGACGATCTCGCGTCTGCTGGCCGAGCGTTTCGAGCTCGACGGCGACACCTGCGCCGAGCTTCTGGCGGAGGCCGAGCAGGCCCAGGCCAACGCCGTGCAGTGGCAGCGCCATACCCGCGCCATCGTCGACCATTTCGACGAGGCCGAGCGTGTCGCCATGATCGAGATGCTCTGGGAAGTGGTCTACGCCGACGGCGAAGTCGACGATTACGAGGCGAACCTGTTGCGGCGTGTCGGCGGGCTCATCTATGTTTCCGACCGAGAGAGAGGCGAGGCGAGGAAACGAGTTGTCGCGCGGCTCGGGTTGGGCTAATCAGCCGCGCCCGCCGCGTTTTTCTCGCCGCAGGTCGCGAAGCCGTCTGGAGAAGAATGAATGCCGTATGTCGTGACGGAAGACTGCATCAAGTGCAAGTTCATGGACTGCGTCGAGGTGTGCCCCGTGGATTGCTTCTACGAGGGCAAAAACATGCTGGTCATCCACCCGGACGAGTGCATCGACTGCGGCGTGTGCGAGCCTGAGTGCCCGGCCGAGGCGATCATCCCGGACAGCGAGGATGGCGCGGAGAAGTGGCTCGAGGTGAACCGCGAATACTCCGAGAAGTGGCCGAACATCACCCGCAAGGGTGAGAGCCCGGCCGACGCCGAGGAGTGGCAGGGCAAGCCGAACAAGTTCGAGACCGAGTTCTCCGCCGATCCCGGCGAAGGTTCCTGAGCGCGCTTCAGCGTCTCGACTCCTGATTGCGGTAAACGCCGCATCTTCCATCGGAGGGTGCGGCGTTTGACGGTGTTGTCACCGTCGATCGGCGCGGATCGGTCTTAAGCGACGCCGAGACGTCCGGCGCGCGCATGTCTGCATGCCCGATTCCGCAGCCCGGTCGTGTCTCACTTTGAAAGCTGAGCCCGCTTCTTGTATGGGCCGCGCGGTCCCGGCTTCGGAGCCTGCGCGTCGATCAGGTCGACGATCCAAGCCATGTCGTGAAGCTCGGTCGCCACGCCAGCGGCCATAGCCGGCGACAGGCCCTTGAGGCTCTTGTGCTGGCGGCAGAAGTTGTACCAGACGAAGTACAGCGCCAGGGCGTGGCCGTGGTTCTCGACCTTCTTGCTAAAAGCGTTGGTCAACCTGCCGAACCGCTTCATCTGCATGCGCATGGTCAGGTTGTGCCGCTCAACGTGCGACGTGCTGATGTGCTTCTCGTCCGGCCGGCCCTCGACCATGCGACGAGTGGCGCCCGTGCAGATCGCCGGGCTGTAGCGCCGCTCGGCTTCCGGTGACGGACCGTAGTGCTTCACCAGCATGCCGTAGTCGATGTCGGCGCCGAACGCACCCTCGACCGCCTCAAGGTACGCGCGGTGGCCATCGGTGGTTAGCTGCACCCGGTCGGCCAGCCGCTTCGCAACGTCGTCCATGAACTCCATCGCGTAGCCGCCGTCACGGCCGGGCGTGACCAGCCACGACAGGATCATCTTTGAGTCGCTGTCCAAGCTGGTCCAGGTCCACACGTCGCCAGCGCCGTCCGGCGCCGCCTTCGCCGTCTTGACGTTCTTGGCCTTGGCGTAGGCGAACGACCAAATCTCGTCAGCCTGCACCCGCTTCGCCCTCACGTCCCGAACCGTCTCGTCGTGATAGGCGGCGCAGGCATTGCCGGCATCGACCAGCAGCTTGGTCACGGTGTTGATCGACACATCGACCACACGGCTGATCGACCGCATGGACGAGCCCTCACACAGCATCGAGAGGATTTGGACGCGCTTCGCGAGGGGCAGCTTGTTAGCCATGCCCTCTATATGTGAACTTTTATGCTTAGCGTCAAGGGCAAACGAATCACTAAGAAATTGTTTGCCAATGCTGTTCAAATATGGATCATCGGGGCTTACCTAGGGGCCAGGTGATGAGCGATCAGGGTTCGCAAGACCGCGACGACGCGGACGACCGCGTGAACATCGACTACATCAAGGGCACCCTATTTCGAACTATCAGTCCAAGCGGTGTGATCGGCAGTCTGACCCCACAGGGCTTCCTTCAGATTGGTCTGTTCTCCGAACGGCAGGCGATACCCCAGCGAGTGACGTATCGAGTCTCTGAAGACGGTGAGCTGGGCGATGTGATCGACTCCGTCGGACGCAACGCAATCGTGAGGGAGATGGATGCGGTCGTGACGCTGGACCCGATGACGGCCGGGGGGTTGGTTGTGCTGCTCACCGATCTCCTCAATGACCTTCGAAACGTAACTTCAGGCGGCGACGACGATGCCCCGATCTCGCCACAGCCAGGGGACAAGAAGTGAACCAAGCTGTAATCGCGCGTCCGCCACGACTTGGCGTGAGGCCGTTTGTCGATCCTCCGACGAGAAGGGGCCGCTACGGGCCACACGGCGAAGACTACGTCACTCGCTTCTATACGCTTGTGCGCCGCTGGCGTGCAGAGACGGCCTACGTGTCGTCCACAACCGAGATGTTCACGCACCCTGCCTTCGTTGAAATCGTCCAAATGGGCAAGAAGGTGATCCCGCTCATCGTAGGTGAACTCAGGAAGCAGCCCGACTGGCTTCTGGGGGCACTTGTCCGCATCACGGGCGAAAACCCAGTGGCAGCAAGAGATCGCGGTGATGTCTATGCGATGGCCCTCGCATGGATTGAGTGGTATCAGCGCAGGCAGTGATGAGCTTCCAGGAGCTCGTGCAGGTATTCCCGGCGCTAGACCAAACACGGTTCCAGGAAACCAGCCCGCGAACACCGCGCTACAACTGCATCGCATACGCCGCAGGCGATCATCAGAGATGGTGGTGGCCCGATCCAGACGGCATCAACTACTGGCCGGACGGTGTTCCCAGGATTGAGCGTCTTGCCGTGTTCCAGGCAGCCTTCGAGACGATAGGATATTCCATCACCGCCGACGGTGCCCTCGAGGGCGGCTACGAGAAGGTGGCGTTCTTCGCCGTAGGCACCACGCCGACCCACGCGGCGAGGCAACTCCCTAGCGGGCTGTGGTCCAGCAAACTCGGCCAGTTAGAAGACATCTCGCATCACTTGGAGGGCGTTGAGTCCACTAAGTACGGCTCAGTGGCCTTCTACATGCGGCGAGCAACCTAGCGATTGTCCCATCGGGCGCGCGCGGCGTTCTTCGCGATCTCGCGGCGCTTCTTGGCACTTAACTTGTTAGCCCTAGCCTTGCCACCCTTCCGGCCTAGCGCCTGGGCAGCCTTGTCCTTGCCGTCGTCGTCGCGCTCGGTCTCTTCCTCGGCCTCGCCGGTGGCGATCTGCGCAACACGGATGGCGTTGCCGATCACGTCGGCCGGGCGTTTCTGGCCCTTCGGTCCCTTGGGCATAGTCGTCACCGCGAGACGAGTGTGGCGCGGGCACACTCGTCATGGGTGGCCAGATACCTCTCCACCGCGTTAGCCACGCTCTCGTAAGCCCCCTGGCTAAAATTAGGGTCGCTGGGGTCAACCGCGATATCGGTGAAGACGACGAGCGTGTTGGCGCCATCGAGCCCGCGACCCGCGTGGGTGCTCGTGATGTGCGGGTGTTCGATCCGTTCCGGCATTCACGCCCTCCGTGCTTTCCGCTAAGCATACAGGGGAGACGTGGCGACGGCGAGGTCCGGGGTCAACCCGGCGGGTTGGCGTCAGATTTCAAAGTGAGACACGACCCGCAGCCCGTCGGCGTTCTCTTTGCCCGTTTTCTGTGGTATAGTGCATCACTTGATACCGAAGATCGGGCCGCGGACGCGCAAGAAGGCGCAGCCGCCGCCGACCGCCCATGATGCGGTACATGAAATTCGGGTAATAGACACGAGAACGGGTGGCGCGCCCGCATTGTAAGGCGGGCGCCACAAGTGCCCTCGTGCCAGTGCCGAATGAAGGGAAAGATGCCAAAAACCGCTGCGACGACCAAGCCCAAGCCCAAGAGCAAGCCCCGGACGCCGCGCCGCAAGGGCGATTTCGGCGTGGACGATTTCGTCGTCTACCCGACCCACGGCGTCGGCCGGATCACCGCGATCGAGGAGCAGGAAGTCGCCGGGCTGAAGCTGCAGCTCTTTGTCATCGATTTCGACAAGGAGAAGATGACGCTGCGCGTACCGGTGGCGAAAGCGTCCACCAGCGGCATGCGTCAGCTCAGCTCGCCGGACAAGATGCGCTCCGCGCTGGCCACGTTGAAGGGCCGGGCCCGGGTCAAGCGCACCATGTGGAGCCGCCGCGCGCAGGAGTACGAGGCCAAGATCAACTCCGGCGACCCGGTGTCGATCGCGGAAGTCGTGCGCGACCTGCACCGCGCCGCCGGCCAGCCCGAACAAAGCTATTCGGAGCGTCAGATCTACGAGGCGGCGCTCGACCGCCTGTCGCGCGAGCTCGCCGCTGTCGAGGGCCTCAACGAGGACCAGGCGAACGAGCGGCTGGAGAAGATGCTGCGGGCCGCCTGACCGGCGAACCGCCTTGGCCGCCCACAGCGGCCAATAGCCACACCTCACGGGGCCCGCGACGCCGTTGCCGGGCCCCGTTGCTTTGTGCTGAGGTGGGGTTGTGACCGGAATCGCCCCCGCCTGACCCGACCAGCCGATGCCCGACCGAGGCAACGAAGTTCACGCCGTGATCGAGCGGCCGCATCGCATCTGGGCGGTGGCGGCGGTGCATGGCGACCTCGAACGGCTGCGTGCCCTGCATCGCATCATCGTCGAGCAGTATCGGCGCGGCGACCGGCTGGTCTATCTCGGCAACCAGATCGGCCGCGGCGAGCGTGTCGCGGAGACCGTCGACGAACTGGTCCGGTTCCGCTCGGTCCTGCTGACCGTTCCCGGCTCGGAACCCTGGGACATCGCCTACCTGCGTGGCGCGCAGGAGGAGATGTGGGACAAGCTGCTCCAGATCCAGTTCGCCAGCAGCCCCGCCGAGGTGCTCGAATGTATG
>CAZVLI010000338.1:0-5221 GCA_964627965.1 uncultured Rhodospirillales bacterium | reverse complement strand
GAGCGTCGCGATCGGCTTGCGATCCCACGGGGCCACCACTTCCAGGGTCTTGCCCTTGCTGCTGGCGCCGGCGTACATCATCGGGAAGTGCTGGCTCATGGTCGATCCCCCGGTTTTTCGACTGCGAGTCGGTTGCAGCGCGCAGGATAGACCGAGCGGCCCGCCCCCGTAACCCGAGGATTTCCATGAGCGACCCATCAAACATCCAGGCGCTGATCTTCGATGTGTTCGGCACGGTTGTGGACTGGCGCCGCTCGATCGCCCGCGAGGCGACCGAGTTCGCCGCCAAGCACGGCCTGAGCCTGGATGGCGAGCATTTCGCCGACGACTGGCGCGCGCTTTATCAGCCAGCCATGGCGCGGGTCCGCGAAGGCCAGATGGACTTCGTGAAGCTCGACGTCCTGCACCGCATGAACCTGGACGAGTTACTGGCCCGCCACGACATCACCGGGTTGCCGGAGGCGGAAGTCGACTATCTGAACCGGGCTTGGCACCGGCTCGACCCCTGGCCCGACACGGTCGCCGGTCTGACCCGGCTGCACCGCAAGTTCATCCTCGGTACGATGTCGAACGGCAACGTCGCGCTGATGGTCAACATGGCGCGCCGCGCCGGGCTGCCGTGGGACGTCATTCTCGGTGGCGATGTCGTCCGTCACTACAAACCGGAGCCGGAATCCTATCTGAAGAGTGTGGCGTTGCTCAGCCTGCAGCCGGCCGAGGTGATGCTGGTGGCCGCGCACGCCAGCGACCTCGAAGCCGCGGCCGCGTGCGGCTTGCGCGCCGCCTATGTCCGTCGCCCGGAGGAGCACGGGCCGAACACCTACAAGGAGCCGGACACCAGTGCCTTCGACTATGTTGCCGACGATTTTCTCGACCTTGCCGACCAGCTTGGCAGTTAGCCGCCGGCTGGTGCTGGCCGGCGCCGCGGCGCTGGCCGCGCTGCCCGTTCGCGCCGCCGACGGCATCGGTGAGGTGGCTTTCGTCCATCAGTGGGCGAACCGCATCGATACGTCCGGCAACACGTCGGGCCTTTACGTCGACGATGCCGTGCGCTTCCGGGAGACGGTGGCGACGGTGCCGCGCGGCGCGCTTCACCTGAACATGCAGGACGGCAGCGAGGTGCGGCTGGGTTCCGATTGCCGCGTCGTGCTGGACGAGTTCGTCTACGACCCCGGCAAGCCCGAGGCTGGCAAGATGGTCGCCACCGTCGGCAAGGGCATCGCGCGCTTCGTTTCCGGCAACATCAAGCAACGCTTCCAGGTGCGCACGCCGACCGTGACCATCGGCATCCGCGGCACCGACTTCTCCGTCTGGGTCGAGGACAACCGGCAGGGACGCACCACCATCTGGGTCAACGAGGGCTCGATCGTGGTGCAGCCAGCCGCCGGCGGCGCCGCCGTCGAGGTGCCGCAGGATTCCACCGTGGCGGTCGAGGCAGGCAGCACCAATGTCGACCTCAATGCGCCGCGCCCGCCGAGCGACCCGGGTCTCAGTCCACGTCTGCGCCTGCGTCCGAACCGGTAGTCGTAGGTGAGCTATTTCGACCAGGCTGATCCGGCCGCGCTGGCTCGAGACTTCCCGCTTGGCGACGACTTCCTCGAACGGTTCCGCTCGCTCAGCCGCGACGAACTCCGCGCGCGTCAGGAGACGCAGTTCGCATCCGCCGTCGCGCGCGCCTGGAAGACCGGCTTCTACAAACGCCTGTGGGGCGAGAAGGGGATCGAGCCGGGCGACATCCGCGGGCTGGACGACCTGACCAAGCTCCCGGTGTTCGACAAGGCCGACCTGATGGCCTCGATCGAGCAGCACCCACCCTACGGCGACTTCTCCGGCGCCGACCCGGAGACGCGGGTCATCGTCCACACCACGTCCGGCACCACCGGACGGCCACAGACGCTGCTGTTCGGGCCGAAGAGCCGCGAGATTCAGAATCTGCTGCTGGCCCGCGTGTACCGGTTCCAGGGTCTGACCGACGCGGACGTCGTCCACTCAGTCTATGGCTTCGGGATGATCAACGGCGGGCACTACGTTCGCGAAGCGCTGCTGCATTGGACCAACGCGTTGATGCTCCCGGCAGGCACGGGCGCCGAGACCCGCTCGGCGCAGCAGGTGGCCTTGATGCGTGATTTCGGCGTCACCGCCGTCGTCGGTTTCGCCGACTTCATCCGGCGGTTGGCCGACGTCGCGCGCGAGCAGGGCATCGAACCCGGCCGAGACATTCCGGTGCGGCTGATCTCCGGCCATCTCGGCCGCGAGGACCGTGACGCGCTGTCGGCGGCATGGGGCGGTGCGGCGGTCTACGACTGGTACGGCGTCGGCGATACCGGCATCATCGCGGCGGAGGGGCCGGATCGCGACGGCCTCTACGTGATGGAGGACGCGCACGTGCTGGAACTGCTGGACATCGACAGCGGCGCGCCGGTCGCCGACGGCGAGTCCGGCGACATGGTCGCGACGGTGCTGTTCAAGGACGACGTCTATCCGATCATCCGATTCAATACGCACGACGTCTCGGCGCTGAAGCCCGGCCGCTCGTCGCTCGACCTGAACCTGCGCCGGCTGCAGGGCTTCCTTGGCCGCTCCGACAACATGGTCAAGCTGCGCGGCATCAACGTCTTTCCGCAGGCCATCGGCCCGATGCTGGCCGGGCTCGACGGTTTCACTGGCGAGTATGTCTGTCGCGTGCGCCGCGACGGCCAGGGTCGCGACGATATGACAGTTCATGTCGAGGTCGGCGGTTCGCCGGATAAGGCCGCCTACGAAGCTGCCTTGCACCAGGCGCTGGGCGTCGGCGTCGCGGTCGAGTTCGCCAAACCGGGCGAACTGGCACCGCTCACCGAGGTCGAAACCCGGCAGAAGCCGAAGCGTCTGATCGACGACCGTTTCGAGGGCGCGTGATGACCGGGCGGCAACTTCGCGATGCGTTGGCCGCTGACGCGCCGGTGGTGGCGCCCGGCGTGTACGACGCGCTCACCGCCGCGCTGGTCGCCGAGGCCGGTTTCGCGGCGGCGTACTTGTCCGGCGCATCCATCGCCTACACGCGCCTGGGGCGGCCCGACATCGGCCTGGTGGCGATGACTGAGGTCGCCGACGTGATCGGCCGCATCAACGAACGCGTGCCCGACCTGCCGCTGGTGGTCGACGCCGACACCGGCTTCGGCAACGCGCTGAACGTCCAGCGCACCTTCGCCCTGTTCGAGCGCAACGGGGCCGCCGCGATCCAGCTCGAAGACCAGCAGATGCCGAAACGCTGCGGCCATCTCGCCGGCAAGAAGCTGGTCTCCAAGGCCGAGATGGTCGGCAAGATAAAGGCGGCTACCGACGCCCGCCGCGATGCGGGCACCGTCATCGTCGCGCGTACCGACGCCATCGCGGTGGAGGGCTTCGAACCGGCGCTGGACCGCGCCGCCGCCTATGCCGAGGCCGGCGCCGACGTGCTCTTCGTCGAGGCGCCGCAGTCGCTGGACCAGATGAAGACCATCGGCGAGCGTTTCGACGTGCCCCTGCTGGCCAACATGGTCGAGGGCGGCAAGACGCCGGTACGCTCGGCCGCCGACCTCGCCGAGCTTGGCTTCAAGTTGGTGATCTTCCCCGGGGCGCTGGTCCGCGCGCAGACCTTCGTCGCCCGCGAGCTGCTGGCCGGCCTGGCGCGCGACGGTTCGACCGCCGCGATGGCCAACCGCATGCTCGACTTCAGGGGGCTGCAGGACCTGCTCGGCACCGAGGCGATCCTCGCGGAGGCGGGCAAGTACGACGAGGACAGCCAGTGAGTCTCGACCCTGTCACGCTGGCGGTCTTGAACGGTCGGCTGGAGCAGATCGTCGACGAGATGGATGCGACGCTCTATCGCTCCGCCTTCAACCCGATCATCGCCGAGGCGCACGACGCCTGCCACGGCCTCTACCATCCGCAGACCGGCGCGACGCAGGTCCAGGGAAAGTCCGGCCTGCCGATCTTCGTCGGCTCCATGGCCTTTGCGGTGAAGACGGTGATCGACCGCAATCCGGGCGGCGTGGCCGATGGCGACGTCTGGATCTTCAACGATCCCTGGGACGGCGGCACGCACCTGAACGACGTGAAGCTGGTCCGGCCGTACTACCGCGACGGCAAGCTGTTCTGTTACCTCGCTTCCGTCGGCCACTACCACGACGTCGGCGGCAACGTGCCCGTCATCAACGATCCGGCCGCCACCGAGAGTTTCCAGGAGGCGTTCATCCTGCCGCCGGTGAAGCTCATCGAGGCGGGCGAACTGCGCCAGGACATCGTCGACATCCTGCAGGCCAACTCGCGCCTGCCGAACTCGGTCTATGGCGACCTCAACGGCCAATTGAACGCGCTCGACCTCGGGATCAAGCGGCTCGACGACCTGCTCGACGACTATGGCGCCGACACCGTGGCCGAGGCGATGGACGCGCTGTCGGCCCGCGCCGAGGCGATGATGCGCGCTGCCATCGCCGCGCTGCCGGACGGCCGCTACCAGGCCGACGACTGGCTCGACAATGACGGCATCGACGACAAGCCGCTGAAGATCGCGCTCGACGTGACGGTTGCCGGCGATGCCATGACGCTGGACTTCTCGCGGTCCGCGCCCGCCTGCCTCGGGCCGGTGAACATCGCCTACTCGACGCTGGCCGCGAGCTGCTACGTGGCGCTGAAGCACCTGTTCACCGACGTGCCGGCCAACGCTGGCGTGCTCGCGCCCATCGAATTCGTGGTGCCGGAAGGAAGCCTGCTGAACGCGCGCGCCCCGCGCCCGGTCGGCGGCTACACCGAGACCATCCTGCGCATCATCGACGTGGTGTTCCGCGCCTTCGCCGAGGCGGCGCCAGATCGCGTCTACGGTAACGCCTATGGCACGATCAACGCGCTGTCGCTGGCGGGTCACCGCGCCAGCGGTCAGCGCTGGGTGATGTTCTCCTTCTTCGGCGGCGGCCTTGGCGGCAGTGCGACATGCGACGGCCTGAACCACGGGAACGCCCCGATCTCGACCGCGACCATCCCGCCGGTGGAAATCCTCGAAGCTGCCTATCCGGTGATGTTCACGCAGTGGGCGCTGCGCCCCGACAGCGCCGGCGCCGGCGAACATCGCGGCGGCCTCGGCGCGGTCTACGAGATCGAGCTGCTGGAGGAACAGGCCGACGTATTCCTGTTCGGCGAACGCGGCCGTTTCCCGCCGCAGGGCGTCCTCGGCGGCGGATCGGGGGCGACCAACCGCTTCACC
>CAZVLI010000337.1:0-5221 GCA_964627965.1 uncultured Rhodospirillales bacterium | reverse complement strand
CTGCGAGCGACGGTTCGATCTTCGGGCCGGGCGGCGTCAGCAACCTTTTTGGCGGCCAGGAGGGCGAGGCGGGCGGTACCGGCGGCATCGGCGTCAACAGTTTCTTGTGGCGCGCCTCGCTGGACACGTTGTCCTTCATGCCGCTCACGTCGGCCGATCCGTTCGGCGGCGTGATCATCACCGACTGGTATTCGCCGCCGGAGACCCCGGGCGAGCGGTTCAAGATGACGGTGTACATCCTGGACCGGCAGCTTCGGGCGGACGGCCTCAAGGTCGCGGTATTTCGCCAGCTTCGGCCCGGCAGCGGCGACTGGTCGGACGCCGCGGTGGCGCCGGAAACCGCGACCGAACTGGAAAACGCGATCCTTACCCGGGCACGACAGCTGCGTATCGACACGCTGGCCGAGTAGATCGGGCCCATCCGGCGCCGCGAAACGGCGCAGACAGACGAGCAGTTACCAATGAGCGAACCCGCGTCGCGCTACAACGCCAAGGAAAGCGAGGCGAAATGGCAGGCTGTCTGGGCCGAGCGGCAGTCATTCGCCGCCGGCGCGGACCGCGAGCGGCCAAAGTACTACGTCTTGGAGATGTTCCCGTACCCATCCGGGCGCATCCACATGGGCCACGTACGCAACTATACAATGGGCGACCTGGTGGCCCGGTACAAACGCGCCCGGGGCTTCAATGTCCTGCATCCGATGGGCTGGGATGCGTTTGGGCTGCCTGCGGAGAACGCGGCGCTGGAGAACAAGGTCCATCCGGCCAAGTGGACCTACGAGAACATCTCCAACATGAAGGCGCAGCTGCAGTCGATGGGGCTGTCGCTGGAGTGGGAGCGGGAATTCGCGACCTGCGACGCTTCTTACTATAGGCACCAGCAGGCGATCTTCCTGGATTTCCTGGAGGCCGGCCTGGCCTATCGCCGGGAAAGCTGGGTCAACTGGGATCCCGTCGAGCACACCGTGCTGGCGAACGAGCAGGTGATCGACGGGCGCGGCTGGCGCTCCGGCGAGCCGGTCGAGCGCCGCAAGCTGTCGCAATGGTTCTTTCGCATCACCGCCTATGCCGAGGAGCTGCTGAAGGCGCTGGACGGGCTGGATCGCTGGCCCGACAAGGTCCGCCTGATGCAGGCGAACTGGATCGGACGCTCCGAGGGCTGCCGGCTTGCCTTCGATTTGGAGGGTCGCGACGACCAGGTCGTGGTCTTCACGACGCGTCACGACACCATCTTCGGCGCCAGTTTCCTGGCGTTGTCGGCCGACCACCCGCTAACCGCCGAGCTGGCGGCGCAGGATCCGAAGCTTGCGGCCTTCGTGGACGAGTGCCGCAAGACCGGCACCTCCGAGGAGGCGATGGAGCGGGCCGAGAAGCTGGGTTACGACACGGGGCTGCGCGCCAAGCATCCGTTCGAGCCCGGCAAGACGGTGCCGGTCTACGTGGCGAACTTCGTGCTGATGGATTACGGCACCGGGGCGATTTTCGGCTGTCCGGCACACGATCAGCGCGACCTGGATTTCGCCCGCAAGTACGACTTGCCGGTTCTACCTGTGGTTGTGCCGTCCGATGCTGATCCGGCGACGTTCGAGGTCGGCAACGAGGCCTATGTCGGCCCGGGCAAGCTGGCGAACTCGTCCTTCTTGGACGGCATGACGGTCGAGCAGGGCAAGCAGGAGATCGCCAACAGGGTCGAGACGGAGAATCGCGGCAGCCGGGAGGTGAACTTCCGCCTGCGCGATTGGGGTGTCTCGCGGCAGCGCTACTGGGGCTGTCCCATCCCCGTGGTGCATTGCGACGCCTGCGGCGTGGTTCCGGTGAAGCGCGAGGATCTACCGGTCAAGCTGCCGGACGATGTCGAGTTCGATCGTCCGGGCAATCCGCTGGACCGGCATCCGACCTGGCGGGACGTGCCGTGTCCGAGCTGCGGCAAGCCGGCCAAGCGCGAGACCGATACGTTCGACACTTTCGTGGATTCAGCCTGGTACTTCTCGCGCTTCTGTTCGCCGCAAGCCGACGAGGTCGTGACCCGCGATGACGTCGACTACTGGATGCCTGTCGATCAGTATATCGGCGGTGTCGAGCACGCGATTTTGCACCTACTCTACGCCCGCTTCTTCACGCGCGCGATGCAGCAGTGCGGTTACGTCGGCGTCGCCGAGCCGTTCGCCGGACTGTTCACGCAGGGCATGGTCTGTCACGTCACCTATCGCGACGGCAAAGGCAACTGGCTGCTGCCGACCGAAGTCGAGAAGACGGACGACGGCTATCGGCACCTATCGACCGGCGAAACCGTGACGCTCGGCCGCTCCGAGAAGATGTCGAAGTCGCGCAAGAACGTCGTCGACCCTGAAGACATCATCGATCGGTACGGCGCCGATACCGCGCGCTGGTTCATGCTGTCGGACAGTCCCCCGGACCGCGACCTGGAGTGGACGGAAGCCGGTGCGGAAGGGGCCTGGCGCTTCATTCAGCGTATCTGGCGCCTGTTCTCCGCCGACACCGGCCGACTCCGGCCCGTCAACGGTGCCGCGCCTGACTTCGGCGACAATGCCAAGGCGCTGCGGCGGGCGACGCACCAGGCGATAACAGCGGTGACCGGCGATATCGAGGGTTTCCGCTTCAATGTCGCGGTCGCGCATATCTACGAACTCGTCAATGCGATCAGCGCGTTCAAAGCGACCGACGATGCCGGCGATCAGTGGGCGCTGGGCGAAGCATTGCGGGTTCTGGTTCGGCTGATCGAGCCGGCGATGCCGCATTTCGCCGAGGAGATGTGGGCGCTGGCCGGCAACGACGGCCTGGTCTGCGAGCAGCCCTGGCCGGACGCGGATTCCTCGCTCCTGGTCGAGGACACGGCGACCATCGCCGTGCAGGTCAACGGCAAGCTGCGGGCGACGCTGGAACTGGCCCGCGACATGGCCGAGGACGATGCACGTGCCGCGGCGTTGGCCGACGAGCGGGTGCAGCGCAGCCTCGACGGCAAGGCGGTGCGCAAGGTCATCGTCGTCCCGAATCGGATTGTGAACATCGTTGCGTAAGGGGCTGGCCGGAATCGTTTTCGCGCTGGCCTGGCTGCTGGTGAGTTGCGGGTTCCAGCCGCTGCACGGACAGGATGCGCCGGGGAGCGCAAGCACCTCCGCACGGCTCTCGCAGGTGCAGGTCCCGCCGATCGGCGATCGCGTGGGACAGCTCGTGCGCAATCGCCTGCTCGACTATTTCGAGCCGCCAGGTCGCAATGTACCGGCGCTCTACCGCCTTGAAGTCGACGTCGTAGAGCGCAAGGAAGGGTTGGCGATTCAGGACGACCGGACGGTCACTCGCTACAACTTGCGGTTGCAGTCGCGCTATCGGCTCGTTCAGATTCGCTCGGGCAAGGAGCTCATGAGCGGGCGGGCCGGTGCCATCGCGGCCTACAACGTGATCCGTTCGGACTATGCCAACCTGATCGCCGAGCGGGATGCGCTGGCGCGGGCGGCGCAGGAAATTGGTGACGCCGTCGGCTTGCGCGTCGCGGTCTTCCTGCAGCCGCAGGGTCGCCGGCAATGAAACTCCAGCCTCGGCAGCTCGCAGCGTTCTTGCGCGAACCGCCGACGGATTGCCGCGTCGCGCTGGTTTTCGGCCCGGACCGTGGTCTGGTCAGTGAACGCGCGGCCGCCTTGGTTCGTGCCGTCGCCGAGGATCCGCAGGATCCGTTCCGCGTCGTGACGCTCCTGCCGGCTGACCTGAAGGAGGTACCGAGCCGGCTTGCCGACGAGTATGCGGCGTTGTCGTTCGGTGGTGGACGCCGTGCGGTTCGGTTGCGCGATGCGGGCAACGGAGATGCCGGCGCCGTTACGTCGGTTCTGGAGCTGGATGTCGATGCCGATGCGTTGGTCGTTGTCGAGGCCGGCGAACTGGGGCCGCGCGATCGACTGCGGGTCCTCTGTGAGAAGCACGCATCGGCCGCCGCCATTGCCTGTTACGCGGATGCGGACAGCACGCTGGAAGCATTGATCCAGCATAGTTTGCGTGATGCCGGGCTCGGTATCGATCCGGATGCGCTGGCAGAACTAGCCGGCCGCATCGGCGCCGATCGCCAGGTCAGCCGCCGGGAGCTGGAGAAGCTGGCGCTCTACATGGCCGGTCACGGTGACAACGTCAGCCTGGCAGATGTCGAAGCGGTGATCGGGGACGGGTCGCCGCTCGCCATGGATGACTTGATCGGCGCCGCGGCGGAAGGCGACCTCGGTCGGGTCGATCGAGTTTACCGCCGATGCCTGGACATGGGGCAGTCGCCCATTGCCATTTTGCGCGGTCTGATGCGGCATCTGCAGCGATTGCACCTTGTCGCGGCGCGCGTGGGGCAGGGGACACGGACCGAAGACGCCATGAGGGCGCTGCGGCCCCCGGTTTTCGGCCCGAATCAGGCCCGTTTTCGGCGTCAGCTGGGTCTTTGGGACGCTGGTCGCCTGTCAGGTGCGCTGCAGCACGTCTGGGAGGCGGAGATCGCCTGCAAGACCACGGGCAGTCCGGCTGCGGCGCTCACGGGTAGATGCCTGATGCAGATCGCCCAGGCCGCCCGGCATCGCCGGTGATCTGGCGCCGATTGCGCTAGGGCCGGCTCACGGCCTCAGTTCGTGCGGGACTGCATGAGGCGGCGACACAGGTCGTCGAGCTGTTCCAGCGACGTGTAGCCGATCCGAACTTCACCGGTTTCGTCGTCGCGGAAGCTGATGTTCACCGGAAGTCCCAGCTTGGTCGACAGTTCCTGCTCCAGGGCTCTTGCATCGGCGGCGAATTGGCTTTCGGGTGCCGCCGCTGGCTTTGTACGGCTGGATTTGCCGCCGCTCTCCTTCGACAGCTTCTCGGCCTGGCGTACGGACAGGCCGCGCTTGACGATGGTTTCGGCCAGCTTTTCCGGTGCTTCGGCACCGATCAACGTCCGGGCGTGGCCCGCCGACAGCTCACCGTCGCGAACCATGGTCTGGACGCCATCGGGGAGGCCGAGCAGGCGCATGGCGTTAGCGACGTGGCTGCGGCTCTTGCCGACCAGCTTCGATAGTTCCTCCTGCGTGTGGCCGAAGTCGTCGATGAGGTGCTTGTAGCCTTCCGCTTCTTCGATCGCGTTCAGGTCCTGGCGCTGAACGTTCTCGACGATGGCGATTTCCAGGCTTTCCGAGTCCGTGAGATCCTTGACGATAACCGGGACACGGTGGGGCTGTGCCGCTTGCGCCGCGCGCCAGCG
>CAZVLI010000336.1:0-5236 GCA_964627965.1 uncultured Rhodospirillales bacterium | reverse complement strand
GCCCGACAACGTGGTCCTTTATGCCACGTCGAACCGCCGCCACCTGATGCCGCGCGACATGATGGAGAACGAGCGCTCCACTGCGATCAACCCCTCGGAGGCGGTGGAGGAGAAAGTCTCGCTGTCCGACCGTTTCGGCCTGTGGCTAGGGTTTCACAACTGCAGCCAGGACGAGTTCCTGGCCATGCTGCGCGGCTACTGCGACTACCACGGCATCGAGATCGACGACGAGGAGCTACGGAAAGAGGCGGTGGAGTGGTCGGTCACCCGTGGCGCGCGCAACGGCCGCGTCGCTTTCCAGTTCATCCAGGACCTCGCCGGCCGGCGCGGCGTGGCGCTGCGAACCGACTAGCTCCCGCCCGACCGGCGCCGCTTCGCGGGCTTGAGCGCTTGGTCCGTGACGCCGAACTGGTCGACAATGCTGTCGCACGAGAGGTGTGGCGATGGCTTGGTCGATCGACGGCGAGATGGTGGTGAACTGCAACTGCGCGGTTTTCTGCCCCTGCGTCATCTCGCTTGGACGTCATCCACCGACCGAGGGCTACTGCCAGGCCTGGTTCGGCCTGCACATCGACAAGGGCCATCACGGCGATAGCGACCTTTCCGGCCTCAATGTCGGTTTGCTGCTCGACATCCCCGGGCTGATGTCGCGCGGCAACTACACGATGGCGGGTTACATCGACGAGCGGGCCGACGACGACGCTTTCAACGGCCTGGTGGAGATCTTCACAGGCCAGGCCGGCGGCCCGCTGATCGTCTTCGACCTGCTGGTCAGCACGCATCTGGGGTTTGCGCGGGCGCCGATCGACTACGTCGCCGACGGCGCGTCGCGGCACCTGCAGGTGGGGCAGCAGATCTGGGGCGACGTTGAACCCATCGCTGGCAAGCAATCCGGCCGTCCGGTGGTGATCACCAACTCGGAATACTGGCCCGGCCCGGATATCACCGTGGCCCAGGCCAAGCGCGGTCGGGTGCGTGCCTTCGGCCGCATCTGGAATTTTGATGGGTGCAGCGCGGAGATCATGCCGATCTCCTGGCAAGGCTAGCCGGCGCGCGCGTCCAGGGCCGCCTGTCGCGTGTCGAGGTAGCGCAGCGGGTTCACCGTGCGCGTGCCGCGCCGCAGCTCGAAGTGCAGTTGCGGGGCGTCGACGCCGCCGCTGGTGCCGACCTTGGCGATGGTCTGGCCGCGCCGCACGGTCGCGCCCTTGCGCACCAGGAGCTGGTCGTTGTGGGCGTAGGCGCTCACCCAGCCGTCGTCATGGCGGATAAGCACCAGGTTGCCGAAGCCCTTGAGTTCGTTGCCGACATAGACCACGACGCCGTTCTCGGCCGCGCGCACCGGCGCGCCGCGCTGGGCGGCGATGTTCACGCCGTCATTGTGCAGTCCGCCCGGCTTGGCGCCATAGCGCGACAGGATGCGGCCCCGGACCGGCCACAGGAAACGGCTGCCGGCACGCGGCGGTGGTGCTGTGGTGGTTGGCCGGACCTTGGCCGCCGCCATCTGGCCGGGTGCCGGCTTCAGGCGCGGGTAGGGCACGCTGCCGGCCTGGGCGACGTTCGCGGCCGTGGCCACCTGGATCTCCGCGTCGGCCGGTGCCGGCAGCTTCAGGCGCTGGCCGACATAGACGTTGTAGGGCGCCCGCAGTCCGTTCGCCCTTACCAGGCTCGCGACGTCGACGCCGTACTCGCGGCTGATGCCGTAGAGCGTGTCGCCCGCGACCACGTCGTGCGCGCGCGGGCGCGGCAGATTGAGCACGTCGCCGGACGCGATGGCGAAGGGCGGCCGCAGCCGGTTCGCATCGATCAGATCGCGCAGTGGCAGGCCGTGACGCTGCGCGATGGTGTAGATGGTTTCGCCGGCCGCGACCCGGTGTCGGTCGGGCATGACCGCCGCTGGCCGCTGCGCCGGCACGGGCACGGAGGATTGCGTGCCGTAGGTGACGGGGGCGGGGCCGGATCGGGCGCAAGCGGCCACGACGCCGGCTAGCGCGACCGCCAGCAGCACCCGGGGTAGCTTCCGTTCGTGGCGCCCATTTCGACGCATGCGCTTTGTATAGGTCCAACAATTCGAAATTGGCAAGTATTTGTTTCTTAACAGGAGGTTGTCAGGCAAAGCTGTGAGTCGGTGTTAGGCGTCCATGCCGCGATGCTCTGGGCGAGCCGACGGGCTATGATCGGTCCATGCGGATCCTGATCGTCAACTCGAACACGACCCAGGCGGTGACCGACATGGTCGCGGCCGAGGCGCGCCGGGTGTCGGCGTCTGACGTCGAGTTCGACGCGGTGACGGCGCCCTTCGGGCCGGCCGGGATCGAGACCCGTGCGCACGCCGCCACCGCCGCGCACGCGACCCAGGAAGCCTTCCAGGCGCGCCGCGAAGGCTACGACGCCGGCATCGTCGCCTGTTTCGTCGATCCGGGGCTGATGGCGGCGCGCGAGGTCGTGCCCTATCCGGTCGTCGGCATCGGCGAGGCCGCCTATCTCACCGCCTGCACGCTCGGTAGCCGGTTCTCGATCCTGACGCTCGGCAATGGCTTGCTGCAGCCGATCCGCGAGGAGGTGGCAAGGCACGGGCTTCTCGGCCGCCTTGCGTCGGTGCACGGCCTGCCGGTCGGCGTCGTCGCGGCGGCCGGCGATCAGGCGGCACTCCTCGACCCGATGCGCTTGTTGATCGACCGTGCGGTGAACGATGACGGTGCCGACGTCATCGTGCTCGGCGGCGCGGCACTCGCCGGACTGATCCCGATGCTGGGCGATGCACCTGTGCCGCTGCTCGACGGCGTCGCCTGCGCCGCCGGCCTGGCGCGCTCGCTGGCGGCGATGAATCGATCTCTCAAGGACAGGACTCAACCCGATGCCTGACGACTATTTTTCCGCCGAGGGCGGCTGCGACTGCCGCCAGGTGCGCTACAGGCTGACGGCCGCGCCGATGTTCGTGCACTGCTGCCACTGCCGCTGGTGCCAGCGCGAGACCGGCGCGTCCTTCGCGCTCAACGCGATGATCGAGACCGCCAATGTCGAGCTGCTGGCCGACAGGCCGGAGATCGTGGAAACGCCTTCGGCCAGCGGCCGTGGCCAGAAGATCGCCCGCTGCCCGACCTGCCGCGTCGCGTTGTGGAGCCACTATTCTGGCGCTGGGCCGAAGCTTGCTTTCGTGCGGGTTGGCGCCCTGGACGAACCGGACCGTTGCCCGCCGGACATCCACATCTTCACGTCGACCAAGCAGCCCTGGGTGATCCTGCCCGAGGGCGTGCCGGTGTTTTCGGAGTACTACGACCGCGCCAAGGTCTGGCCGGCCGACAAGCTGGCGCGGCTGCGGGCGGTGTAGCTACACCCCGTCGCGGGGCAGGCCTTCGACCAGGGGGACGAAGCGCACCGGGAGCAGCTCCTCGCGCTTGAATTCGCCGTCCTTGCGGGTGACGCGTACGATGGACTGCGCCTCGCGCGGGCCGACGGGGATCAGCATCTGGCCGTCGTCCTCGTCGAGCTGATCGGCCAGGGCCGACGGCACGTCATCGGCGCCGGCGGTGACGATGATGCGCGGAAAGGGCGCCGCCTCCGGCCAGCCTTTGTAGCCGTCGCCGCGCCGCGTCATGATGTTGGTCAGGCCGAGTTGCCGGAACACCGCCTCGGCGTCCTCCAGCAAGGTCCGGTAGCGCTCCACCGTGAACACCCGCTTGACCAGCGGCGACAGGATCGCCGCCTGGTAGCCCGAGCCGGTCCCGACTTCCAGCACCCGCATCTGCTCGGTGACCCGCAGTTCCTGGGTCATGAAGGCGACGATGTAGGGCTGGCTGATGGTCTGGCCTTGCGCGATCGGCAACGCGACGTTGTCGTAGGCGCGGTCGCGGAAGGTCTCCGGCACGAACAGCTCGCGCGGCGTCCGCTCCAGCGCCGACAGCACCTTGTTGTCGGAGATGCCGGCGCGCCGCAGCTCCATCAGGAGCCGGATCTTGCCGGCCTCGTAGGTCATAGGCTCAGCGAGTCCTTCATCGCCTTCAGCGTCGAGCGATGCGTGTGGTCGAGCTGCAGCGGCGTGACCGAAATGTAGCCGTCCTCGATCGCCGCCAGGTCGGTGTTGCGCTCCGCCGGCCCTTCCTGGCGGCGGAAGCCCATCCAGTAGTAGGGGATGCCACGCGCATCGATCCGCGCGTCCATCTGCAGGTCGGACAGGTTGCGCTTGCCGGTGCGGCAGACCTGCACACCCTTCACCTTGTCGGCGGCGACATCGGGGAAGTTGATGTTGATGAGCACGCCGGTGGGCCAGCCGATCTTCACCAGCTGCTTGATCAGGCCCGGCGCGTGTGTGGCGGCGGTCGACCAGCGCGGGTCCGGATTGCCCATCAGGCACTGGCTCAGCGCGATCGCCGGAATGTCGACCAGGGTCGCTTCCTTGGCCGCCGAGACGGTGCCGGAATAGCTCACGTCCTCGGCCAGGTTGGCGCCGCGGTTGACGCCGGACAGCACCAGGTCCGGCGGCGGGCCGGGGATCAGTTCCGAGCTGGCCATCAGGACGCAGTCGGTCGGGGTGCCGCGCACCGCGAACTTGCGCGCCGAGACCTTCCGCACGCGCAATGGCTCGGTCAGCGTCAGCGAGTGCGACGCGCCGGACTGCTCCGACTCCGGCGCCACCACCCAGACGTCGCTGGCGAGGCTCTTGGCGACCTTCTCCAGGACCTTCAGGCCCGGCGCGTTGATGCCGTCGTCGTTGGTGACCAGGATGCGGGCCTTGCCCAGATTCCCGACACGATTGCTAGCCACCAATCACCTCCAGGCCGCCGAGATAGGGTTTCAGCGCGTCCGGCACGGCGACGGTGCCATCGGCCTGCTGGTAGTTCTCCAGGATCGCGATCAGCGTGCGCCCGACCGCCAGGCCGGAGCCGTTCAGCGTGTGCACGAACTGTGTGCCCTTCTGCTCCGGCACGCGGGTACGGGCATCCATGCGCCGGGCCTGGAAGTCGCCGCAATTGGAGCAGCTGGAAATCTCGCGATAGGCGTCCTGTCCCGGCAGCCAGACCTCCAGGTCGTAGGTGCGCCGGGCCGAAAAGCCCATGTCGCCGGAGCTGAGCTGCATCACCCGGTAGGGCAATTCCAGCCGCTGCAGGATCGCCTCGGCGCAGCCGGTCATCCGCTCCAGCTCGTCGTCGGACTGGTCGGGCAGGGTGACGGAGACCATCTCGACCTTGGTGAACTGGTGCTGGCGGATCATGCCGCGCGTGTCCCGTCCGGCCGCGCC
>CAZVLI010000335.1:3153-5240 GCA_964627965.1 uncultured Rhodospirillales bacterium | reverse complement strand
TAAGGGAGTATGGGTCAAAAGCCCATCGTGGGTTCGAATCCCACTCCCTCCGCCAGCCTTCGCTCGCACAGCGAGGTAAGGCTGCCGCGCCGTAGCCCGTCAGGGCGAAGGCGGGCCGGGTGCCGCGAGCTACGGCTCGGCGAGCCATCACTCATCGGGTTCGAGTTCGCCCCCTCCGTCTCCGCCACAAACGTCTGCGCCGAAAACGCCGAGCGGCAGTCCAATCTTCATCGCTCGGACCTGGTCCTAGATTTCCCGGCTTCTGATCCCTGGCGATGCGGATTGCCGCCGCCTAGACTTGCGCGTTACCGCGATCGCGAGAGGTCACCGCATGCTGCCGTTGTCGGGCGTCAAGATCATCGAACTCGGTCAGAACCTGGCCGGCCCCTACGCCGGGTTCATCCTGGCCTGCATGGGCGCCGAGGTGATCAAGGTGGAACGGCCGGGCGGCGGCGACGATGCCCGCGGCTGGGGCCCGCCCTTCGTCGACGAGGACACGTCGGCGATCTTCAATGCAGTGAACGCCAACAAGTCGTCGATCACCGTCGACCTGAAGGACGCCGACCAACTCGCTTGGCTCAAGCGCCAGGTCGCCGACGTCGACGTCGTGCTGCAGAACCTGCGGCCTGGCGTGGTCGACCAGCTCGGTCTCGACGGGCAGACCCTGACCGCCGCCAATCCGACGCTGGTCTACTGCAACCTCAGCGCCTTTGGCGCCGTCGGGCCGATGAAGCACCTGCCCGGCATGGAGCCGATGGTCCAGGCGATCTCCTCGCTGATGTTCCTGTCCGGCCAACCTGACGCCCCGCCCTACCGCGTCGGCACCCACATCCTCGACCATGGCACCGGCATGTGGGCGGCGATGGGGATCCTGGCCGGCCTGGTGCGACGGGCCGCGACCGGCCAGGGCGGCGTGGTCGACGCTTCGCTGTTCGAGACCGGCCTCGGCTGGGTCGCGACCCACTTCGCTCGCTATAAGGCCGGCGGCGGCATGCCTCAGCGCCATCCGACCGGGTCCGCCGGGGTGGTGCCGTTCCAGGCCTTCGAGACCAGCAACGGCCCGCTGGTGATCGCCGCCGCCAACGACCGCCTGTTCGCCAAGCTCGCCATCGCGCTCGGCAAGCCGGCCTGGATCGACGATCCGCGCTACGCCACCAACCGCGACCGCGCCGCCAACGCCGAGACGCTGCTGCCGGCCATTGGCGAGATCATCGCCACCGACAGCAAGGGCGCGTGGATCGACAAGCTGGAAGCCGCCGGCGTGCCCTGCGCCCCGGTGCACAATCTGGAAGAAACCCTGGCGATGCCGCAGGTCGCGGCGCTCAACATCGTCCAGGACGTGCCGGACCTGCCGATCCCGCTGATGAGCATCCCGCTCAGCTTCGACGGCGACCGGCCGCCGCTGCGTCGGCGGGCACCTGCCGTCGGCGCGGACAATGCACGCCTCGGCCCCGACGCTAAGGAACAGACCTAGCGGCTCGCACGACAATCACCACAACGTGTGGCGTCCGTCACTTCTGGCACGCCATTTGCTGCTTACGTCATGGTTAACGGACGGTAGTCCAGCGACGGTGACAAGGAGCCTCGACCGCGTGATTAGGTAAAATTGTTGGTTTCGTTCACGCCCCATTAAGGCAGTTGTCGCTAACATTCTAATCGGCGAGAGCGATCTCGCGCTTTCGCCAAGTGTGAAAGGAACGCGTAATGGTTCGGACACTGCTAGCGACCGCCCTCGGCCTGAGCATGTTGTCCCTGGCGACGCCGGCGGCGTCGGCCCAGAGCATCTGCGGCGAGCGCGGCGACTTCATCAAGCATCTTGGCAAGCGCCACCAGGAGGCGCCGACCTCCATGGGCCTGGCCAGCAACGGCAAGATGGTCGAGGTACTGACCTCGGAAACCGGCACCTGGACGATTATCGTCACCAGCCCGGACGGCACCGCCTGTGTCGTGGCGGCCGGCGAAGCCTGGCAGTCGATGATGCCGCAAGTGGCGATGAAGCCGGCGGCCTGATCTTTTTCCCCTACCCCGCGCCCGCGTGAACCTCTCGCGGGCGCTTGGTCGTACCGCGCCGCATCGGTACGACCGCG
>CAZVLI010000335.1:0-3143 GCA_964627965.1 uncultured Rhodospirillales bacterium | reverse complement strand
ACTACACGCAGACCGCGACCGGCCCCGGCCTCCCGGCCAAGGCCAATGCGGCCCTCAAATATCAGCTATTGAGTTCGGCTTCGCCCGCGGGCGAGCGGCTCAGTGCGTCTGCAGCCACTCGCGCGCCTGGCGCTGCGCCTCGGCGATCTCCCGCGGGCTCATGTCATGAGCCAGCTCCGCGCGTAGCCGCCGCGCTTCCTCGTCGCCCTTGCTCGCGGCCAGGTTCAGCCACTTATGCGCCGAGATGTAGTCCAGCGGCACGCCGCGGCCGGTGGAATACAGGAGACCGAGTTGATACTGCGCGGTCGGCTGCCCATTCTCGGCCGCCCGCTGACACTGATTGACGTTCTTCGACACGATCATCGTTCCTCTACCCGCTCACTTCTTGAGCGAATGAGCCCCCTTCATGCTCACGGGGAAAGGATGAAGCGCAGTCGGTTAAAGCAAGGTTTACCGCGAACGTTTTCGTTACCGATGCGCGCTCAGCGCGACAGCCGTTCACTGAGCCGGCCGCCGGTCAGGCGCGCGAGCTCGTCCAGCGTCGTCGGGAACACGGCATGTGGGTGGCCGGCGGCGGCGTACAGCACGTTGAACCGACCGAGACTGGTATCGATGGCCGTCGGCAACGGTCCGGGATGGCCGACCGGCGCGACGCCGCCGATGGCGAAGCCGGTGGCTTCGCGCACCAGGTCCGCGTCGGCCCGCTTGACCTTGCCGTCGAGCCCCAGAGCTTCCGGCAAGACACTCGTGTCGCACTGCCGGTCGCCGGCGACCAGGGCCAGCACCGCGCGGCCGCCGACCTTGAACACCAGCGACTTCACGATCGCGCCCAGCGGACAGCCGATACTGTCCGCCGCTTCCTGCGCGGTGCGTGCTGTCTCGGCCAACGCGATCGGCGCGCCCGCAGCGCCGCCGCTCGTCAGGGCGGCGGTCACGCGCGCGACCGAGGCGTTGGCGAGGATCGCCTCGCTCAAGGCAGCTCCATGCCACGCTGCAGCGCCGGGCGCGCCATCATCGTGTCGTACCAGCGCTTCACGTTGGGATACGCCGACAGGTCGACCTGCTGCCAGTCGTGGCGGAACACCCACGGCAACGTCGCGAAGTCGGCGATAGAGGCCTCGCTGCCGGCCAGATACTCGTTCTCGCCGAGGCGACCGTCGAGCACGCCGTAGAGACGACGGCATTCCTTGCCGTAGCGTTCGATGCCGTACGGTACCTTCTCCTTCGCGGCGCGCAGGAAGTGGTGCACCTGGCCAAAGATCGGGCCGACGCCACCCATCTGGAACATCAGCCACTGAATGACTTCATAGCGCGCGGCCATCTCGGTCGGCATGAACTTGCCGGTCTTCTCCGCCAGGTACATCAGGATCGCGCCGGACTCGATGACACGGTACGGCTTCCCGCCCGGCCCGTCGGTATCGACGATCGCCGGGATCTTCGAGTTCGGGTTGATGGCGATGAACTCGGGCGTGAACTGGTCGTCCTTGGAAATGTCGATCGGGTGCAGATTGTACGGCAGCCCGCACTCTTCCAGCATGATGGTGGCCTTGCGGCCATTCGACGTCTTCCAGGTGTACAGCTCGATCATTCTCTGGGCTCTCCCTCGTTAGGCATGTGCGGCGGCAAGCGCCGCTTCTAGATCGGCGATCAGGTCGTCGGCGACCTCGATGCCGCAGCTCAGGCGCAGCAGGTCGGCCGGCACGGGTGTCGTCGGTCCCTCGACCGAGGCGCGGTGTTCGATCAGGCTCTCCGTGCCGCCGAGCGACGTCGCGCGCTTCCACAGGCCCACCTTCGCGGCGGTGGCGATGGCCGCCGCCTCGCCACCGGCGACGCGCAGCGACAGCATGCCGCCAAAGCCACCGGACATCTGCCGTGCGGCGATCTCGTGACCCGGATGCGACGGCAGGCCGGGATAGAGCACCTGGCTGACCAGCGGATGACCATCGAAATGCGTCGCAACCGCCATCGCATTGCGGCAGGCGGCCTCCACGCGCAGGAACAGCGTACGCATGCCACGCAGCAACAGCCACGCTTCCAGCGTCCCGAGGATCGCGCCGCCGTCGTGACGGATGGCTGCGATGCGTTGCCAGTGCGGATCGTCCGACGCCTTGGTGGCGAGCACGCCGGCGATGATGTCGGAGTGGCCACCGAGATACTTGGTGCCCGAGTGCATCACGATATCGGCACCGAGGTCGAGCGGCTGGCACAGCACCGGCGTCGCCACCGTGCCGTCGACCGCCAGCCGCGCGCTGTTCCCGTGCGCCAGTTCAGCGGCGGCGGCGATGTCGGTCACCTGCCACATCGGGTTCGACGGTGTCTCAACCCAGAGCAGCCTAGTGTTGGGCCGCATCGCGGCGCGCCAGGCGTCGAGGTCGTCGTTGGCGACGAAGCTGACCTCCAGGCCCCAGCGCGTCGCCTCCGTGGCGAGCCACTGCCGCAGGCCCCAGTACATCACCTCCGGCACGATGACATGGTCACCAGGGCTGAGCGCCTGGAACACCGTCACCGCCGCGGCCATGCCGGAGCCGAACAGCAGCGCCTGCTCCGCATGTTCCAGCTCGCAGATCAGCGCCTCGGCCTGCCGGTAGGTCGGGTTGGTGTCGCGCGCGTAGGAGAAGCCCGTCCGGTACTCGTTGTCCTCATCGCGCAGGAAGGTGGAGGACGGATACATCGGCGGCGAGACCGCGCCGGTCTGCGGCTCGATCCAGCCTAGCGCCTGCGCCGCCTTGGAGCGCGCCGCCCAGTCGTTCTTGGTCATGTCTTAGGTGCCTAGCGTGCCCGCTGGCCGAACAGGATCTTCTTCGCCTCTTCGTCCATCGCCGGCTGGTTCTGGCGCAGCTCCTCGCCGACCGCCTTGCCCTTGATCACCGCCGGGCGCGAGCCGACACGGTCGAGCCACGCCTTCAGGTTCGGAAACTCGTCGATGTCCTGGCCCTGGCGTTCCCACAGGATCGCCCATGGCCAGCTCAGCATGTCGGCGATGGAATACTCGCCGGCGAGGTAGTCGCGGTCGGCCAATCGCTGGTTCATCACGCCGTAGAGCCGGTTCACCTCGTCGGTGTAGCGGTTGATGGCGTAGTCGATCGGGTCGCTGGCGTAGTTGAGGAAGTGGTGGCACTGGCCCGCCGTTGGTCCGAGGCCGC
>CAZVLI010000334.1:0-5243 GCA_964627965.1 uncultured Rhodospirillales bacterium | reverse complement strand
TACACTCTTTCCCTACACGTTCCGGCGCGGCTTCGCCTGGCCGGTGGGCGAGCGCCTCGGCTGATGCCGCGCTATCGCCTGACGGTCGAGTATGACGGCCGCGGCCTGGTCGGCTGGCAGCGGCAGGACAACGGTCCATCGGTGCAGGCCGCGCTGGAAGCCGCCGTCGAAGGCCTGTGCGGCGAGGCCTGCACCGTCACCGGCGCCGGGCGCACCGACGCCGGCGTCCACGGGCTGGGCCAGGTGGCGCATGTCGACCTGCCGAAGACCTATCCGGACGACACGGTACGCGATGCGCTGAACGCCCATCTCAAGGGCCACGCGGTCGCGGTGCTCGACGCGGCACAGGTGGACGACGCGTTCCACGCCCGCTTCTCGGCGACGGCGCGGCACTACGTCTACCGCATCCTGAACCGGCGGGCGCCGGCGACCATCGATGCCGGCCTGGTGTGGCTGGTGCAGGCACCGCTCGACGCCGACGCCATGCACGAGGCGGCGCAGACGCTGGTCGGCCGGCATGACTTCACCACCTTCCGCGCCGCCGAATGCCAGGCGAAGTCGCCAGTAAAGACATTGTCGCGGCTGAACGTGCGCCGCGCCGTCGACGAGGTCGTCGTCGAAGCCTCGGCCCGATCCTTCCTGCACAGCCAGGTGCGTTCGCTCGTCGGCACGTTGAAGAAGGTCGGCGACGGCAGCTGGCCGGTGCGCGCCGCCCGTGAGGCGCTCGACGCCCGCGACCGCGCCCGCTGCGGCCCGGTGGCGCCACCGGATGGTCTGTACCTGGTCCGTGTCGACTACGCGGAAGCGCAGACGAAAACGGCCGGCGCCTGAGGCACCGGCCGTCGTCGTTTCGTACGTGACCGCGGCTAGGCGCGACGCGCTCGACGGCGCGCGCCCCCCAGTCCAACCGCTCCGAGGCCGAACAGGGCCAGCATGCCCGGCTCCGGCACCTCGTTCGGATTGAATATGATGTCCCCGCCATCCACGACGAAGACGTTGTCGATCAGGCCGAAGGTCAGGTCGGGCCGAGCCGTCACCGAGGTGAACAGGTCGGCGTAGTAGAGGCCGATGTTGCCCTGGTTGGTGCACAGCGTCGCATCCAGGCAGTCGACCGAGACGATACGCAGGAAGTCGCCATCCATGTTCATGATGTCGATGTCGACGGTGCTGGTGACGCCGCCATCGTTGGTGACGGTGAACAACCAAGTGATCCACTGGAAGCCGGGCGCACCGTCGGCGCCCGCCTCGGCAGGCTGCCCCTGCGCGCCCGGCGGGATCTGCCCCGGCAGGAAATCGACATAGTAGGGGTCGGAGGCATTGCGCGACCCCGCCGCCATACCGGACGGATCCACGATCGTCCCGTCCTCGTACACCCGCCAGTCGCTGCTCGACCCACCGTCGCCAGTGGCGATGTTCTGCACGCCGCTGCCGATATCGGCGGTGACGTTGTCGTAACCGACGCCGCCGCCGATGAACTCCGTCGTGCCGGCCGAAGCGCCGTTCAGGCGCTCGTCGTTGTCGTAGTTCATCCAGGCGTCGAAACGCAGCTGGTAGGTGCCGGTGAAATTCTGGCCGAGCGGGTACACGGTGAAGCCGGCCGCCGCCATCGGAACGTTCAGGTTGGCCTGCATCTTCAGACCGCGGGTTGCGGTATCGCCGCCCTGGCTGTTCGGCGCCTCGGCAATGCCGTCGGCGCTGTAGTCGTAGCCGAACGTCGCCAGATGGTCACCGTCGCCGAAGCTGTTGATGCCCCAGCCCGCGCCGCTCGTCATCTGGTCGCTATACAATGTGGTGGCCATCGCGTTGCCGCCGCCGAAAAGGCAGGCGAGCGCGATGACCGTCATCGACTTTCGCATGAGAGAGCCCCTTGGTTGAGCCGTTACCTGTTCGCGTCGTGGCGCCATTGTTTGGCGTCCTTGACGGGATGCCGGCGAACGAAGGCCCTCATGCCCGATCCCTTAAGGATCTTTTTACCACAATCGGCGCTGAGTCTCAACGCGTTGAAATGATTAATATTTCAGCAGACCGCGAGAGTGGCGACCATGCCTTGAGGGCGCTGCGGCCCGCTGACGCCGCCGGATGGGGGGTACCTGGTCCAGGTCAATTGCGGCGTGGCCTTCGCATCGATGTTCGAGTAATGTTCCGCGTCATGGGAACCGTCGCTGATGAGGCTCGCGCGTGGAACAGCTACAGCACTACCTTCCCGGCATCCTGCTGGCCTACAGCTTCTTCGCACTGGGGTTGGTGAGCCCGGGGCCGAACATCCTGTCGATCATGGGGACGTCGATGAGCCACGGCCGAGGCGCCGGGCAGGCGCTCGCGCTCGGCGTATCCAGCGGGTCGTTGCTGTGGGGCCTGCTCACCACGTTCGGCCTCACGGCGGTGCTGACCCTCTACGCGTCGGTGATGACGGTCATCAAGATCGTCGGCGCGTTCTACCTGCTGTGGCTGGCCTACCGCGCCTTCCGCTCGGCCCTGACGCCGGACCGGGCAATGCCGGTCGCGCCCGTTGGTCGAAGCGGATTCTGGTCGCTGTACGGCCGCGGCCTGCTGATCCAGATGACCAACCCGAAGGCGGCACTGACCTGGATCGCCGGCATGTCGCTGGCCCTGGATGCGCACGCGCCGATCTGGGTGGGTGCGATCGTCACGGCCGGGACCGTGATCGTCACGACGGCGGCGCATCTGGCCTATGCCATGACGTTCTCGACCGCGCCGATGATCAACGGCTATCGCCGACTGCGGCGCTGGATCGATGGGGCGCTTGGCCTCTTCTTCTGCTTCGCCAGCTTCCGGCTGCTCACCGCCAAGAGCTGAACCGAGGCGACTACAGCGGCAGCAGCGCCTCGGCGGCGGACTCGATGACGAGCTCAAGGACCACCGAGTAGATCACGACGCCGGCGGCGGTCAGGCGGTCGGCGCCGAGCGCGAGGCGGGCGATGACGAAGTCGTAGGCGATGATCGCCAGCCACGCCGCGAGCAGCAGCAAGCCGCCGAGCTGCGGTGACAGCAGCCCCAGTCCGAACAGCAGACCTATGGGCAGCAAGAACCCCATCTGCACCGCGGAAGCCCAGTTCCAGGCGATCACGTAGGTCGGATAGTTGTTCGATAGCCCGAGCGTGCGCGACAGCGGCGCCATCGTGCCGAGAAAGAACAGCCAGGCGAAGATCGACAGGAACCCGCGGATCAGGATCCAGCCGCCGGCGCCCAGGGCCGCCACCGCGTCCGGGTCCGCGACCAGCCAGGCCAGCAGCAGTTGCAGCGGCAGCAACGGCACGATGACGAAGAAGGAGCGCCAGAAGCCATCGATGGTGAGGTTGAGGTAGTTCAGGCCGCCGGGGTCGAGCCGGGCCAGCCGCCAGGCGCCATATAGCGAACTCTCGATTTCGGCGCGGTTGGGCACGGCACTCACATTCGACTTGGGAAACAACCGGCGCCTACGATGACCGGCACGCGGCCAACGGAGACGACCATATGAGCGCAACCACATCAAGCGGCGCCCCGCGCTTCGAACGCACGGCGCTACCGCCCTGCCTGGCCAACCTCGACCGGCTGTGGCACGCGATGGAAGCGCGCGGCCTGGACGGCATCGTGGCGTCGTCGGCGTTAAATATCTTCTACCTCACCAGCTTCAACGGCATCGCGCACAAGGCCGACGAGCCACGCCCCTACGCCGTGGTGCTGTCGCGGCACGCGCCGGATCACCCGATCCTGGTGATTGCTGAGTACTACCTCGCGAGCTTCCTGCGCCAGCCGACCTGGGTGGAGGACATCCGCCCGTTCCGCGCGGTGATGATGCCGCTCGACCTGCCGGCGCAGCAGACCGACATCGACCGCTTCATCCCCGACGGCGCACGGCCGGCCTGGCTCGACGCGGCGCGGAACCGCTACAGCTTCGACATGCGCAGCGCGGTCGTCGGTGCGCTGGGTGAGCTGGGCCTCAGCAATGGGCGGGTCGGGTTCGACGACATGGCGGCGGGCCTGCGTCTCGGCATCGAGGGCATGCAGGTCGCCGACGCGTACGACGCGCTGATGTTCGCGCGCGCGGTGAAGACGGCGCCGGAGATGGCGCTGCTGGAACGCGCCTCGGCTCTGAACCAAAGGGCGATCGAGAACATCGTCGACGCCTGGGAGCCGGGCGGCACCTGGCGCGACCTGTCGCACAACTATTCGGTCGCGGTCGCCGAACTCGGCGGCTTCGTGCACGATCCCGGCGGTTCGGTGTGGGGCCACCCGCGCGGGTCGGACGCGGCGATCATGCTCGGCACCGGCCTGGAGGACGAGGTGATCGCGCCGGGCACACACGTGATGTTCGACTGCCACGGCTCGCTCGATCTCTATTGCTGGGACGGCGGCAAGACCTGGGTAGTCGGCGGCGAGATGACGCCCGAGGGCAAGCGCAACGCCAAGGCGACGACGGCCGCGAGCGAGACCTTGCTGGCGGCGATGAAGCCCGGCGCGCGGGTCAGCGAGTTGCAGACCGCCGCCCGCGCCGCCTATGCCAAGGCCGGCGTCGCCGACGCCAACCAGGCGGTGGCGTTCTTCCACGGCCTCGGCCTGTCGCACATGGATATCGAGCAGACGCTCGCCGACGGCTCGGGCAACGGCGACTGGGCGCTGGAGGAAGGCATGGTGGTGCCGTTGCACCTGCTCTATCCGGGCGACGAACGCGAGCGGACGTGGCTGGAGGAGATCGTCGCCATCGACCCGGAAGGCGGCCGCCCGCTGTTCACCTGGGGCTTCGAGCCGATGCTGCGCTAGACGATCGTCAGTCGCCGCGCGGCGTGGAGAAGTTGTAGTCGACCTGGGCGATCTTGCCGGTTCGGACCGTGGCGGTCTGCGGCTGGGTCTGCATCGGATAGCCCAGGTCCATCCAGATCGAGTCCGACGTGCCGTCGCCAGCGCCCGTCACGTTATCCAGATCGGCGTCGGCGATCTCGGTCGGCTTATCGGGCTTCGTCGGCGTGCTCATGTCCGGCTCCCCGCGCGAGGATCGCGCCTGCGTTAACCATACATGAGCGTCATCGCCGGCACGGCGAGTGACGCATGTCACGGGTGTGGCGGGTCTACGCGTCGCTCTTCAGTGCGGCGATGAAGGCTTCTTGCGGGATCTCGACGTTGCCGTACTCGCGCATCTTCTTCTTGCCGGCCTTCTGCTTCTCCAGAAGTTTCCGTTTGCGGGTGACGTCGCCGCCGTAGCACTTGGCGGTCACGTCCTTGCGCAGCGCGCGCACGGTCTCGCG
>CAZVLI010000333.1:0-5256 GCA_964627965.1 uncultured Rhodospirillales bacterium | reverse complement strand
GGTCGAGCCCACGGTCGTGCAGCAGCAACCGGCTCACCACCAGCATGCCGGCCCAGGTCAGCACCGCCGCGGCGACGACGGCCCAGGCGCGGCCGGACACTCTGGCGGGTGAATTGCTCAACGCAGGCTCCTTCGTGCTTCAGCGCCGTGCAACCTATCGGCCCGATTACGTCGCCGAAACCTCCGATTTCCGACCAGCATGATACAATTTCGTATCATGACGGACGCTCGCATGGATTGGGACGACATCCGCGTCTTTCTGGCCGTGGCGCGGCACGGAAACCTGCGTGATGCTGGCGCCGCGCTCGGGATCAGCCAGCCGACGGCCGGGCGGCGGCTGCAGGCGCTGGAGCGCCAACTCGGGGTCGCTCTGTTCCAGCGCGGCCGGCGCGGACACGCCCTGACCTCTGCCGGTGCCGCCCTGCTTCCCAGCGCCGAGGCCATGGCGGAGGCCGCCACCGAACTGGCTCGCCACGGCGGTGGGCTGGGTCGCGCCGACAGCGGCCCCGTGCGCATCACCGCGACGGACTGGGCGGCGACCTTCCTGGCGCGGCGGCTACCGGCGGAAGGGCTGACGGTGGAACTGGTGGTCTCCGAGGCAACGGCGATCCTTGCGCGGCGCGACGCCGACCTTGCGGTGCGCCACGGCCTGCCCGAGACCGGCGAATATCTCACCCGCAAGGTCGGTCGCATGGCGGTCGCGGCCTACGGCGCGCGCAGCTACCTGGCGGCGGCACCCGAGGCGCGCGGGCGCGGACGCTACACGGCCGCCGACTGGGTCACCTTCACCGAGGAGCAGGCGCACCTGCAGACCATGCGTTGGCTTCTGCCCCGGCTGGGGCAGCGGACGCCGGCAGCGCGTGCCTCGACCACGGCCTTGATCGCCGAGGCGGTGGCAGCCGGCGCCGGACTCGGCCTGCTGCCCTGCTTCATCGGCGACGACGATCCGCGGCTGTCGCGCGTCGGCCGGCCCATCGCCAGTCAGGTCGCGGACTACTGGCTGATCGTGCCGCGCGAACTGTCGCGCCTGGCGCGGGTTCGCCGTGCGATCGACTGGGTCGCCGACTGTTTCGCCACGCATCGCCGCAACCTGATGGGCGACGCTTCCGCCGTCGGTCCTGGCGAACTAGGCTAGGGGCCAAGCAAGGAGACAACACATGCGCATCGACGCCGGCGACATCGCCATCAATTACGACCTGTCCGGACCGGCCGACGCGCCGGTCGTGGCGATGAGCCATTCGCTGGCGTCCAGCCTGGTGATGTGGGACCCGCAGCTCGCGGTGCTGTCGACCAAGTACCGGGTTTTACGCATCGACACGCGCGGCCACGGCCTGACCGATGCGCCGGCGGGCGAATACACGCTGGACCAGCTCGGCAACGACATGATCGCCGTGCTCGACCGGCTCGACATTGCCAAGGCGCACTGGGTCGGGCTGTCGATGGGCGGGATGATCGGCCAGAACCTGGCGCTGAACCACGGCGACCGGCTGGCGAGCCTGTCGATCTGCAACTCGACCAGCCAGGTTCCAGAGGCGATGCGCGGCGTCTGGGACGACCGCATCAAGACGGCCCGCGACGGCGGCATGGCCGCCGTGGTCGACGGCACCCTCGAACGCTGGTTCACCGACGAGTACCGGGCCAAGCAGACACCGCAGTTCGACCAGGTGCGGATGGAGATCCTGCGCACGCCGGTCGACGGTTTCGCCGGCTGCTGCGCCGCGATCCGCCAGCTCGACTACACCGACCGGCTCGGCACGGTGACGACGCCGACCCTGATCATCGCCGGCGAGTTCGACCCCGGCACGCCACTTGCCGCGAGCCAGGTGATGAACGAGAAGATCCCGGGTTCGGAACTGGTGGTGCTGCCGGTGCGGCACTTCTCCAACGTCGAGGTGCCGGACGACTTCACCAATGCCCTGACGGCCTTCCTGGCCAAGCACTAGGAGCGACAACAACAATGAACATTACCGCTCGGCCGGAGACCGTCGGCCTGTCCCGCGATCGGCTGGCGCGCATCGACGACTGGATGAAGCGCTACGTGGATGCCGGCAAGCTGCCCGGCATGATGACCGTGATCGCGCGCCACGGCCACGTCGTCGACTGGCGCAGCTACGGCTACAGGGACGTAGAGGCGAAGAAGGACGCCGCCGACGACACCATCTACCGCATCTACTCGATGACCAAGCCGATCACCTCGGTCGGCATCATGATGCTGTACGAGCAGGGCCTGTTTCAGCTCGACGACCCAATCCACGCGTTCATCCCCGCGTTCAAGGACGTGCAGGTCTATAAGTCCGGCGACGCCAAGAGCTGGGATGGCGAGCCGGCGAACGAGCCGATCACCTTCCGCCATCTGCTAACGCATACCTCCGGCCTGACCTACGCCTTCATGCAGGCGACGCCGGTCGACGCGATCTACCGGGCCAACAAGGTTGAGTTCAATCCGGGCCGCGGCACGCTGAAGGCGATGGTGGACAAGCTGGCCAAGATGCCGCTGCTGGCGCATCCGGGCGCGGAGTGGAACTACTCCAACGCCACCGACGTGCTCGGCCGCCTCATCGAGGTGATCTCGGGCAAGAGCCTGCCGAAGTTCTTCGAGAAGGAGATTCTCGGGCCGTTGGGCATGGTCGATACCGCGTTCCACGTGCCAAAGGACAAGGTCGGCCGCTTCGCCGCGATGTACGAGCCGACGGCGGACGGCAAGATGAAGCTGATCGACGCGCCGGCGAAGAGCCACTACCTGAAGCCGCCGGAGACGCCATCGGGCGGCGGCGGGCTGGCCGGCACGGCCGGCGACTACATGCGCTTCGCGCAGATGCTGGCCAACAAGGGCGAGCTGGACGGCGTGCGCCTGCTGGGCCGCAAGACGGTCGAGTACATGACCTCGAACCACCTGCCGGGCGACATGGCCGATATGGGCCAGCCGCGCTTCTCCGAAACCTCCTACGAGGGCATCGGCTTCGGCCTCGGCGTTTCGGTGGCGCTCGACCCGCAGAAGGCCCAGGTGCTGGGCTCGCCGGGCGAATACGGCTGGGGCGGTGCGGCCAGCACCAACTACTGGCACGACCCGGTCGAAGGCACCACGGCGCTGCTGTTCACGCAACTTCGCCCGTCTTCGACCTACCCGATCCGGCGCGAGCTGCGCGTCCTGGTCAACCAGGCCCTGATCGACTGATTCCACGTCGGCACAAGATTCTTGTGCCGAATTGATTCAACGCAATCCGCCGGGATCGGATTCACCCCCTAATACGAGGACGTCCGTGCGACGTCGTCAAAATTGGCTATGGCCGCGATTGCGGCCATCGGCGTCGCCCGGAGTCGTAGCTGACGAAGGGTACGTCCGATGGCTGATGAATCCGTAAGCTCGTTCCTGCTGTCCGTCTTCTCCGACCCGATCGCGCTCGACGATCGGTATGCCGTCGAACGCAACGGCATCCTCGATGTCGAGGCGGTTCTCGGCCTGCTGCGCAACGATCTCGACCCGGACGGCGGTTCGCTCACCGTGATCAGCGCATCGGGCCTTGAGCATGGTTCGTTGGGCGCCTTCGTCACCAACGGCCGCTTCACCTATACCCCGGACGCCGATTTCGTCGGCGAGGACAGCTTCGTCTACAACGTACGCGACGAGGACGGGAACGTGTCCCAGGGGACGGTGACCATCACCGTCTACGACAACCCGCCGCCGATCGTTCTGGACGACGCCTACGCGGTGAAACGGGACACGGTGCTGGACGTCGATGCCCCTGACGGCCTGCTCGTTAACGACTTCGACCCGGATGGCGGCGCGCTCAGAGTTGAAAGCGCGTTCAACTTCGAGAACGGCTTCGTCACCAGCCTCGTCACCAGCGGCCGCTTCAGCTTCACACCCGACGAGGGTTTCGTCGGCGATGGGAGCTTCAAGTACAACGTGAGCGACGACGACGGGAAGACGGGCTCCGGCACCGTGACTGTCACGGTGTACGACACCCGGCCGCCAATCGCCTCGAACGACGCCTACTTCGTGCCAGCCGGCGCTACGCTGGACGTCGAGGCCCCCGAAGGCCTGTTGCGCAACGATTTCGATCCGGATGGCGGCACGCTCAGGGTGAACAGCGCGTTCGGCTTCGAGAACGGCTTCGTCAGCGGCCTCGTCACCAACGGCCGGTTCACTTATGTCCCCAATCCGGGCTTCGTCGGCACGGACACCTTCAGCTATACGATCAGCAACGAGGACGGTCGGACCGCCACGGGGGCGGTGACGATCATCGTCGGCGGTTCCGATGACCCGGTGGCCCTGAACGACGCCTACGTCGTGGAACGAGACAACGTGCTCGATGTCGCTGCCGAAGAAGGGCTGCTGCGCAACGACTTCGATCCGGACGGCGGCTCGCTCAGGCTCGAAAGCGCGTTCAACTTCCAGAACGGCTTCGTCAGCAGCCTCGTCACCAACGGTCGGTTCGTCTTCACGCCCAATGAAGGCTTTGTCGGCGACGCGAGCTTCGACTACCGCGTGAGCGATGAAGACGGAAACCAGACAATCGGCACCGTCACGATCACGGTCTACGACAACCCGCCGCCCGTCGCGGTCGCGGACCATTACTCGGTCCGCGCCGGCGAGGTACTCGACGTCTCGTTCGAGAACGGCCTGCTGGTGAACGACCTCGACCCGGACGGCGGCGAGCTCAGAGTGAACAGCGCGTTCGACTTCGAGAACGGCTTCGTCAGCAGCCTGGTCACCAACGGTCGGTTTGCCTTCACGCCCGATGACGGCTTCGTCGGCGACGCGCGCTTCTCCTACAACGTGGAAGACGATGAAGGGAACTTCAGTACCGCCACGGTGACCATCACCGTGTTCGACGACAACCGCGCACCGATCGCGCTGGACGACGACTACGCCGTCGCCACCGGTGGCGTGCTTTCCGTGACGACGGAACAGGGCGTGCTCGCCAACGACCTGGACCCGGACGGCGACGCCGTCCTGGTAAACGGGCTGCTCGACAGCGTCGATCACGGCAGCCTCAGCCTCTTCGTCAGCGGCACGTTCACCTACACACCTGATCCCGGCTTCGCCGGCGAGGACAGCTTCACCTATCGCATCCGCGACGCCGAGGGCGTGACCGCCACGGCGACCGTCCGGCTCGGCGTCTACGGTGAAATCGCACCGGTGGCGACCGACGACGTCGCCACGACGGAGGAGGAAACGGCGGTCGTCGTCAATGTGCTCGACAACGACGTCGACCTGAACGGCGACACGCTGTCGATCCAGTCGTTCAGCCA
>CAZVLI010000332.1:2590-5258 GCA_964627965.1 uncultured Rhodospirillales bacterium | reverse complement strand
GCCGCCTTCGAGATCGTCGAGAGGCGGGCGCCGCCGTAGCCCTGGTCGGCGAAGTGGCCGCCGACGAACTGCGCCGACGCACCGAGCAGGTAGATCAGCGTCGCCAGCATGCCGATGCCGAGCAGTCCGTCGCCCAGGTCGGCGCCGACCTCGATCTCGATCCACTTCGGCAGCATCGTGGTCACCGCGTAGTAGGCGATGCCGAGCGCCGTCGTGGTGGTGAGCAGCGCGAACAGCGCACGACGGATGTCGGCCTTGCTCGGGTCCGGCTGCGGCGACGCGTCGTCATGGCGGTCGCGCACGCGCCCGGTCGCATAGGCCGCGATCAGCGCCACGCCGATGGCGACGGTGAGCACGCCGGGAATGACGAAGGCGAGCCGCCAGTCGAATAGATCGGCCAGCCCGCCGGCGACCAGCGAGGCCACCGCCGCGCCGATCGAGCCGGAAATCCCGAGTGTGGCGATGGACCGGCCGCGCCGGGTCACGTTCTTCATCACCCACGCGGTCCCGACGGGGTGATAGATCGCCCCGAACAGGCCCATCGCGGTCAGTGCCGGCCACAACTGCGCCGGCCCCTCGGCCAGGCCGCACATGATCGTCGCGACGCCGATGCCCAGGAAGTAGACGATCATCACCCGGCTCTCGCCGAACCGGTCGCCGAGCCAGCCGGCGGCCGGTGCCCCTGCGCCGAGCATCAGCGCGCCCCACGTCCACAGCGCGATCAGGTCGTCGTAGGGCAACTGCCAGATCGGCTCGATCACCAGCACCAGCGTCAGGAACAACGCCACCAGCACGTGGAAGGCGGCATGCCCGGCGCAGGCGAACAGAAACGTCAAACGCGCGGATTGGCTCATCCGCCGGAGGCTAGCGGCGGTGCCTCCGGCTCGCCAGTGCCATTAATAGATTAGCTGGCGGTTAATGGCAGGTACGTGGTTCACTTGCCTGGTTATGGCAACGCGTACGAATTGCCGAATGAACGAATCCATTGGGAGGAACCACAATGACGCGAATACTCGCAGTAGCCTGCGCCGCCATGATGGCGACCGGCCTGGCCTTGCCGGCCGGGGCGGCGAACGACGCACCGCTGACAGACAAGTGGGCCCCTAGCGTGTGGGGCGCCGACGACAAGGCCGGCGCGGTCAACCGCACCACGCCTGAACTTGTCATGAAAGCGGTCGGGCTGGTCAAGCAGGGCAAGGTCGCCACGCTCGGCAAGGTCTACTCGTCCGACATGCCGATGTTCGGCGTGCGCAGCTTCAAACTCACCATCCCTGGCCTGCCGTCCAGCGGCCCAGTGCCATTCGGCCCGCAGGAACTTGTCGGCAATGACGAGGTGGTCACAGCCGAGATCGGTCAGGTCGGTACCCAGTTCGACGGCCCCGGCCATATTGGCGTGCGCACCTCCAAGGGCGACTTCTTCTACAACGGCCGCATGCTGTCGAAGGTTGCCGGGGCCTATGGCGTCGGACCGCTTGGAGTCGAGCACGTCGCCGACAAAGGATATGTCTGCCGCGGCGTCCTGCTAAACGCCGCCGCCTATCGCGGCATGGACCGCCTGCCGGTACCGGCGCCGCCACCGAACAAAGGCGACCCTGGCATCATCACCGACGAGGACGTCAAGGCGATGGTCAAGCGCCAGGGCATCGCGCCGATCGGCGAGGGCGACTGTGTCTTCCTGTACACCGGCCACGGCAACATATGGCATCCGCGCGACTGGGACACCTACGACGCAGCGGAGAAGAAGAAGCGGGTCGCCGAGTTCAATTCGGGCGAGCCAGGCTTCGGCATCTCCGCCTGTAACTATCTCGCTGAGCGCAAGATTATCCTAACCGGTGCCGACACCTGGGCGGTTGAGGCGGTGGCGCCGACCTTTGGCGGCGAGACCGCGCAGCCATTCGAGTGCCATCTGCGGCTACAGCCCCGCGAGGGTATCTGGAACATCGAGAACCTGGACTTGAGCCAGCTGGTCGAGGACAACGTTTCGGAGTTCCTATTCGTCTGGTCGCCGCTGAAGATCAAGGGCGCGACCGGTTCACCGGGCAACCCCGTGGCGCTGTACTGAACGAGCCTAGCGACGATTGGCCGGCACCTCGCCGCTGTGGTGCCGGTCACCTCGCCCGCCGTTCCGGGACTGGCGCCAGACCGTGGATCAGGCCAATTGGGCGAGGAAGTCGCGAACCTCGCGGTTCACCGCCTCGGGAAACTCCCAGAACGGAAACCCGCCACCGCCGGGGATCAGGACGCGCGTGGCGTTTGGCAGGTCGTGCTGCAGTGCCGCCGTGACCTCGAGAAAGTCCGGCACATCGTGCTCGCCGTTGAGCAACAGCACCGGGCATGTCAGTTGACGCATCGCCGCATCGAGCGGCGGCATCGGCCGGCTGGCCAGTCCGCTGTCCTGCCACGGCGCGCCGCCGAAATCGTCGACGATGGCGCGATGCGCGGCGGCGCGGCATGCCTCCGGGCTGGCACGCATCACGTCGAACCAGGGGCCGGCCGTCCACCAGACCTCACGCGCGGCCTCGATCCCCTGGGTGCGCATGAGCGCCGCGACCCTTGTCAGGAAGTCGCTCACCGAGGGCAGCGCGCGGCCGGGATAGACGGGCCCCTCCAGGATCAGCGCATCGAAGCGCGTCGGCTGCCCACAGGCCAGCACCAGACCCGCGGTCGC
>CAZVLI010000332.1:0-2576 GCA_964627965.1 uncultured Rhodospirillales bacterium | reverse complement strand
GTGCGTGCCCCAGTACACCGCGCGCTCGATGCCGGCCGCCGCCAGGCTGGCGCCAATCGCGTCGCCAAACTCGGCAGCGCCGTACGGGCCGGCCATCGATGCCGACGCCCCATGCCCCGGCAGATCGACCAGCATCAGGCGGTGCGTGCCGCGAAACGTCTCGACCTGCCGATCCCAGACGCGCCGGTCCTGCGACACGCCGTGCACCAGCACCAGCCACGGCGCCCCCGCGCCGAGGTCGTCGATAATCTCGTGGGCGGCAGCCTCTGCCATCTCTGCTCGACTACTGCTGCCCCGACTACTGCTGCAAGGCGTCGTAGCGGCGCATGGCGTCGACGACTCGCGGATGCGCGGCGGCGTCCTTGGCCCGGCCGATCTCGCTTACCAGCCGCTTCATGGTGTTGAGGCGGCGTTTCGGGCTCTTGCCCGCCGCGACGTCGGCCTCGGCCTTATCCAGCTCGGTCTCCAGTTGCTCCACCTTGTAGGCGACCGATCGGCCCAGCTTCGGCGCATCGGCTGCCGGCGCCGGTTTCGCCGCGCCCCCGCCACCGCTTGCCGGCGGCTTGTCGGCGCCGGAGAAGTCCTGCGTCGGGTTCCACATGGCGACGAAGTTCGACGGGATCGGTGTCGCCACGGTGGAATTGGCATTCACCCCGGCATGGTCGAACAGGCCGGCGAACCAGAGCTCGTCGCCGCGCACGGCATGACGCACCATCGGCGCGTCGACCTGATCGCGGCTGGCCTTCATCAGCCCGCCGCCCAGCGCCTGCAACTCGCCGCTCGCGGTATCGAGGATCGCCACGCCGTTCAGCGGCATCCAATCGTTGCCGTATTCGAACGCGCCGGACAGCAGCAGCCGCGTCTTCGCCTCGTCCAGCCAGCTCATCTGCAGGATGTCGCGCGACACGCCACCGACCTTGATTGGCCCGCTCCACGTATTGTTCGCCCGGTCCCACCTGGCGATGCCGAAGGTCTCCACCCGCGCCGCGACCGGCAGCGTTTCGTCCAGCACGGCCAGTGTGCCGCCGACGTAGAGATTGCCTTGCGCGTCGGTGATCAGCGCCCGCACCCGCGGGAAGTTCGTGCGCAGGAAACCGCCGAAGGTGTCGGGACGCGCCGGCAAGCCCGGATAGCCTTCCGGATAATCGTCGCGGTCGGCGTAGTTCGGCTTCGCGCCCTTGCCGATCGGCGCCCAGTCCTGCGCCTCATGGTCCCAGCGCGCGACGTTGTAGAGCTGACGCGCACTGGCGGATGGCGCCGGCCCGTAGAACACGAAGGTGCCGCCGATGTAGATCGCCGACGGCTCCTGGCTCTCGTCGATGTGGATGGTCTGGAACACCTTGATCGGCTTCTTCGGGTCCTCTGGCTTGATGTCGTGGCCCATCGGCGCGTAGTTGCCGCCCTTGTCGACACGAATGACCGCCGCGACGTCGCCGGGATACTCGTAGTCCGGGTTCGTCAGGCCGCTGGCGCCGATCATGTAGAAGTCGCCGGTCTTGCTGTCCCAGGCGATGTCGCGGATCGCGCCGCCGCCGGAGCCCTCGGTGGCGTGGCCGGTCACCGTCTTGCCGTTCCAGGTCCCGGTGAACGGGCTCCAGGTCTTCGCGGCCGGATCGAAGACCGCCAGCCCGTTGAAATTGGGCAGGCCGCCATAAACCCAGACCTTGCCGTCGTGCACCTCCAGACCGAGGGGGCGCACCGACGGTCCCTCGCCCTTGCCGCGCGCGTCCCAGCCGAGTTTCTGCCAACCGTTGGTCGCGTCGTAGGACCATACGAACCAGCGTTCGTTGGCGAAGGCCGGCCAGTTGCCGGCAAAGTAGAGCGTGTCCCCGAGCCAGGCCATGCCGGTGACCTCCGGCGGGCCGCTGCCGCTATCCGGGCCGGTGGCGGCGCTGTGCGCCAGCTCGTTCGGCCGCTTGCGACGCGGCGGCGGCGGGAAACCGCGCGACCAGTGCTCGTTGCCGGTGGCCAGCGGCTGCGTCGTCGCCGGCTTCGGGCTCGGCTTCGCCGCGGTCTGCACCTCGGCCGGGTTGGCGGCGAAGTCGATGGTCTCGTTCCAGCGCGCGATGTAGTTCGAAGCCCACGCCGCATCGCCCTCGTTCTCCGGCCCGATGAACTTGAAGTCGCCGACGAAGTAGACGTCGTTGCCGTTCACCGCCATTCGGGTTTCGGGAAACACGATCGGCGCCAGACCGGAGCCGAGCTGAGCCCACTCGCCGGTCGCTGGATCGTAGGACATCGCCATATGCGCCGGCGTGCCGTCCTTGAAGCCGTCGAAGAAGTCGCCGGGCTTGGAGATACCGCCGAACGACCCGCCGAAGTAGATCTTGCCATTGTCGGCCTTGGCAATGGACCAGACCTCGCGGCCGACGCCGCCCTTGCCGGTCGGGTCGATCCACTGCTGCGCCGCGTCGTCCCACTTGGCGATGCCGCGCAGGGTCTGGTCCGACTTCTTGCCCTGCGAGAAGGCACCGACGATCCACAGATCGTCACCGTCGACCAGGAAGTCGAGCACGTGGACGGAGTCGAAGTGCATGAAGTCGGCGGCGCGTTGGAGCACCTGCTCGTCTTCGTGG
>CAZVLI010000331.1:0-5269 GCA_964627965.1 uncultured Rhodospirillales bacterium | reverse complement strand
CAGCACCACGCGCTCCGGCCCGGCGCTCAGGACGGCCCGGCGCAGCTCGCGCAGTCGCTCCGGGCTCATCTCCTTCGACGCCTTGCCACGCCAGATGATCTTCATGAAGTCGACGTCGAGTTCGTCGCGCCGTAGCAGCGGGAATCCCAGGTGCGACAGCCCGTCCAGGCAGACCTTGTAGTTGCGGTCGCGTGCCAGGTCGCGCGCGAAGCTGAAGGCGCCGACGTCGGCAAAGAGGTCGAGCGCCTGGAATTCCAGGATCAGCGTCTTCTTGGTCAGGGCGCGCAGTCGCCGGTCGAAGGCCAGGAAGTCCTCGGAAAGGACGGTGGCGACATTGATGTTGATCGAGGTGTAGCCGTCGCGCCGGCCTTCGCGCTCCGGCACCACGCGCAGCACGCGACGGTCCAGATAGGGCGTCAGGTGCTGGAACAGCCACGGCGTTCCGGCGATGTCGACATCCGGCATCACCCGCTGGCGCAGCTCGTCGATGGACACGTAGAGCTCGGCGAAGACCGGCGCCGGCGCCGCGTCCGGCGACAAGGCGACCACCGACTGGCGCTTCAGCATCACGGACACGTCGGTCGTCGATATCAGTTCCTCCAGCCGACCGAGGCCAGCCGGGTCCAGCGGCACCTTCGGTGCGTCCGGCTTCGCCGGCGCCGGCCGGTCGGTGGTGTCGAGGCGGTGGTTGTGCGCGTGCAGCGCCTGCTCCGCCGCCACCGCCAGGCGCAGGAAGGCGTCGTAGTCCTGCTCCAGGTCGTACCAGGTGCAGAACTCGGCGACGTCCTCGTTACCCTCGGCGTCGGTGTCCTCGGCCAGCGGGTCGTCCTTGAACAGGAAGCGCAGGCGCAGCACGAGTTCGTCGATGGCCGCGACCTTGGCGTTCTTGGCCACGACCACGATGTCGCCGTTGGATAGCTGGTAGCACTGGCCCTCGTGATCGGCGATCAGCCGGTCGAAGGTGGAGGCGGCGGCGCGCAGATGCTGCGGTCGCCGGTTTTCACGCGCCAGTTGGGACAGGTGCAGGTGGATCGCGCGGCGGCCGGCGACATGCCGGCGCAGCCGTTGCGCATAGTCCAGCAACAACTCCTCGTGCGCCGGGAGTTCCTCCGTCTTTCGACGGGGTCGCAGCATGGCCCACCCACTCGTTACAGCCCTAACGCGAAAGGACTAACCGGTTGCGCCTAAGAATCGGTTAAGCATAGGGATGGGATACCGTCTTCTCTGACCCGGGTGAGCCATGCGCGTCCTGTTCCTGCACACGAATTTTCCGGCCCAGTACCGCCACGTCGCGCCGGCGCTGGCGGCCAAGCCGGGCAACCAGGTGGTGTTCGCCACCACCAACGCCAAGGGCACGCTGCAGGGCGTCGAGAAGGTGCTGTTCAAGGCGCATCGCGAAGTGCGCAAGGAGACGCACCACTACATCCGGCCGCTGGAATACGCGGTGCTGAACGGCCAGGGCGTCTATCGCGTCGCCACGCAGCTCAAGCAGCGCGGCTTCACGCCCGACGTTGTCTGCGCGCACGCCGGCTGGGGTGTCGGCAGCTTCGTGAAGGATGCCTGGCCGCGCAGTCGCCTGCTGACCTACTTCGAGTGGTACTACAACGCCGCCGGCTCCGACGCCGATTTCCTCAACGACCCGCCGCTGAACGAAGACGATCACCTGCGCATCCGTACCAAGAACGCGCCGATCCTGCTCGACATCGCCAATTCCGACTGGGGCCTGTCGCCGACGCACTACCAGCGCAGCCAGTTCCCCGGCTGGATGGGCGACCGCATCGCGGTGATGCACGACGGGGTGAACACCGAGTTCTTCTCGCCGGTCCCGGACAGCAAGCTGCAACTGCCGACGCTCGACCTGTCGGAGACCGACGAGCTGATCACCTACGTCGCGCGCGGCATGGAGCCCTATCGCGGCTTCCCGCAATTCATGACGGCGGTGGAGAAGGTGCTGAAGCGTCGCCCGAAGGCGCATGTCGTGGTGGTCGGCGCCGACCGCGTGGCCTACGGCCGTTCGCTCCCCGACGGCCAGACCTACAAGCAGAAGATGCTGGCCGATCTCGATCTGGACGAGAGCCGGGTCCATTTCACCGGCCTGCTCTCCTACAACGCCTACCGCGAGGTGATCCGCGCGTCGGCGGTCCACGTCTACCTCACGGTGCCCTTCGTGCTGTCCTGGTCGATGATCGAGAGCATGTCGACCGGCTGCCTGGTGCTGGGTTCCGACACCGCGCCGGTACGCGAGGTGATCCAGGACGGGGTCAACGGCCTGCTGGTGGAGTTCTTCGACACCGACGCGATCGCCGCGCGGATCGAGGAGGTGCTCGACCATCCCGACCGCATGGCCGAGCTGCGCCGGCGGGCGCGCGAGACGGTGCTGGAACGCTACGCCCACAAGGACACGCTGCCGAAGCACGTGGAACTGATCGAGGATGTGGCGCGCGGGGTGCTGCCGCCGCGGCTGGTCACCGATCCGCCGCCGCAATCGTTGCCGGCGCCGCACTTCGCCGAGGAACTGGCCGGCGGCGGCGAGACCGTCCTGGTATTCGGCGACCGCTGATCGCCGGTCGTCTCAATCCGTGACGAACTTCACCGTCACGCCGATGAACAGCAGCAGGACCATGGCGCCCAGCGTCGCGCCGTAGGGATCCCACCAGTCGAGACGGTGGCTCAGCAGGCTGCACCAGATGGTCCACAGCGAGCCGAGGGTGTGGAGGAAGCCGTCAATCGAGAAACTCATGACGCACCTCCGGCCGAGCCGGGCACAAGGTAGGTGTGCGCTAGAGTGAACATGGCCGAACCTTCTCCTTCGGTAGCTCCGCTGCCGGGCCGGGTTCGAGAACCTGGCTGACGGCCGGTGGCTTTGCGTACGCGCGGTTTCCCGCGGGCTTGCCTTTTCGTGGCCGGGGCGGTTTGGCCGACCGCTCCGTGTCCCGCCGCACATGGCGGGCTTACGCGAGATATGGGGATCGAATCGGCGTCGGCAATGTGACGGTGCGCACCACGCGGTGACAAAAACGTGGCGTTCGCAGGGACTTAGCCCGTATCGGTCGCTAATAGACGGCCCGGCGTGGTGCCCAGCGCGCGGCGGAACATGGCGATGAAGGCGCTCGGGCTGTCGTAGCCCAGATCCAGCGCCACGGTGGTCACCGGCCGACCCTCCGACAGCCAGGCCAATGCCTGCAACAGCCTCGCCTGCCGCCGCCAGTCCCTAAACCCCTGCCCTGTATGGGTTTCGAATAGTCGAGCGAGGGTCCGCGCGCTGACGCCGGCACGCTTGCCCCAGTCCGCCAGGCTGGTGTCCGCGCCCGGATCGGCCAGCACCCCGGCCATCACCCGCGCCAGCCGAGGCTCGTCCGCCATCGGCAAGTGCAGCGGCGCCGTCGGTTGCCGGGCAATCTCGTCCAGCACCACCGGCAACAGCAACGCGGTCTCGCGCGCGTCGAGCGGCCGGAACGGCTCCGTGGCGATCCGCAGGATCAGCTCGCGCAGCAGGCCGGTGACCGTCAGCACCCGCATCTGGCTCGGCAAATCCCTGACCGTACCGGGTGCGAAATAAAGCGAGCGCATCGCCAGCCGGCCATGACCCTGGATCTCGTGCTGGATTCCGGCCGGCATCCACACCGCGCCCTGTGGCGGCACCACCCAGCTGCCGCCGGCCGCGCGCACCGTCATCATCCCCGACGACGCGTGGATCAACTGCGCCGTGGCGTGCTCGTGCGGCGGAATGTGGTGCCCGGCCGGATAGTCGGAGGCCAGCCCGGCCAGCGGCGATGCCAGCCGGTCGATCTCCGCCAGCTCGGTCGCGCGCAGCAGTGGCTGACCGTTACTCGACATCAGTCCCTATAATAAGGCCAAATCGCCAGTACGGCTAGGTCGGCGGCCGGCAATAGGTCTCGCGGACGAGCAGCGCCACCAGCACGCATGCCGCCGAGGTCGCGGGAAACACCACGAAGGCCGCGTCGTAGGCGGCCGGCCCGAAGACTCGGGCGCCGGCGGCCATGGTGCCGTCCCAGTTGCGGTCGAGCAGCGCGCCGATCAGTGGCTGCAACGCTGCGCCGGCGGCGATCGACGCGAAATTGACGATGCCGGTGACCAGGCCGCTGACCGCCGCGGCGTTGGCCTCCCGCCCGACCGCGAAGCTGAGCGCCATCGCGCTGCTAGTGGCTCCGATCCAGGCCAGCAGCGCGAACAGCGCCGGCCACGGCAGCGTCGGCCCGTACAGCAGCACCAGCCAGCCGGCCAGCGCCGCCACGGCCCCGCCGACCAGGATCGGCTTGCGCCGGCCGATGCGATCCGACAGCCATCCCAGGCTCGGCGCCGCGACCGCCCAGCCGATCAGCATCATCGATGCGCCAGCGGCCGCCTGCGGCCGGGCCATGCCGTGCGCCTGCATCAGGAAGGCAACGCCCCACAGCACCGCGAAAGCCAGCATCGGCGCCGACGACAGCGCCGAATAGGCCGCCGCCCACCAGGTCTGCGGATTGGCCAAGGCCCGCCGGGTCGCACCCGTTGTCGTTGTCGCGGCCACGCCGGTTCGCGGCGGGTCGTGGCGGGTGGCAAACCAGATCAGGATCCCGACGGCCAGCCCGACGCCGGCGGCGCCGTAGGTCACCGCGCGCCAGCCGAACGCCTCGACCGCGTAGGCCAGCGGCGCCTGGCCGGCAACCGCGCCCAGCATCGCCACCGCCTGTGTCATGCCGGTGGCCTGCGCGAAGCGGGCCGGCGGCAGCCAGTCGGCCGCCAGTTTCAGTGTGCCGAGGAACGCGACGCCACTGCCGGCGCCGATCAGCAGCCGGGCGCCATAGGCCAGCGTCAGATCCTGCGCGGCGGCGAAGGCCAGCGACCCGGCCATGCAGGCGATCGCCGACAGCGTCAGCGCCCGGCGCGGCCCGAACCGGTCGAGCAGCAGCCCGACCGGAATCTGGATTGCCGCGTAGGCATAGAAGTAGCAGGCCGAGAGCTGGCCCAGCCGGGTCGCGTCGGCGGCGAAGTCGGCCATCAGGTGGTCGAACATCACCGACGGCGCCACTCGGTGGCTGAACGCGTAGGCGAAGAAGGCCGCGCCGCAGCCCCAGATCAGCCAGCCGCGCCAGGCGACCGCATTGCCTTGGGTCATGACGGTCGGCGACGGCTCAGCCGGACGGCTGGCAGTCGAGTTGCAGGGTCGCCGGCACGTAGGCGACGCGTGGCGCCGTGGCGGCGGCCGTCGTGGCGCCGCGGCCGAGATCGGCGAGGTAGGTCGCCGGTACCGGCGCGCCCGGCGCCA
>CAZVLI010000330.1:0-5293 GCA_964627965.1 uncultured Rhodospirillales bacterium | reverse complement strand
TAGGTCTGCAGCAGCGCGCGCCCCGGCCGCTCGCCGCGTCCCGCCCGGCCCGCGACCTGACTGAGCAACTGATACGTCCGCTCCGACGCACGCAGGTCGCCGCCGGTCAGGCCCAGGTCCGCGTCGATCACCCCAACCAGCGTGAGCGAGGGGAAGTTGTGTCCCTTGGCCAGGATCTGCGTGCCGATGACCAGGTTGAACTCGTTCTCGCGGATCGACTGCATCAGGGCCTGCGCCTCGGCCGGCCCATGCACCGTGTCCGACGCTACCACCATCGCCCGCGCGTCGGGGAAGGTCGCCGTCGCCTCCTCCAGCAGCCGCTCCACGCCGGGGCCGCAGGCCGCGAAGCTCTCGCTGTCGTTGCACGACGGACACTCTTTCGGCTGCCGCATGCTGTGGCCGCAGTGGTGACATTGCAGCCGGCCGGCGAAGCGGTGCTCGACCAGCCAGGCCGAGCAATGCGGGCACTCGAAGCGATGACCGCAGGTCCGGCACAGTGTGAGTGGCGCATAGCCGCGCCGATTCAGGAACAGCAGCACCTGCTCGCCGGCGTCCAGCGCCGCTTCCGCCGCTTCCACGAGTGCCGGCGACAGCCAGCGGCCCGCCGGCAGGCCCGCCCTACGCATGTCGATGGTGTCGATGGCGGGTAGGGTCGCGCCGCCGGCACGCTCCGGCAGGCCGACATGGCGGTAACGGTCGAGCTCGACATTGCGCAGGCTTTCGAGGCTTGGCGTGGCGGACACCAGCAGAACCGGTATCTCGCCCAGCGACGCCCGCGCCACCGCCATGTCGCGCGCGTGGTAGATCACGCCGTCCTCCTGCTTGAAGGCGGGGTCGTGCTCCTCGTCGACGACGATCAGGCCGAGGTCGGCATAGGGCAGGAACAGGGCGGAGCGGGCACCGACCACGACCTTCGCCCGGTTCTCCGCCACCGCGCGCCAGTGCCGGCGGCGCTCGCCGGAACCGAGGTCGGAATGCCACTGCGTCGGCCGCGCCCCGAAACGCGCCTCGAACCGATCCAGCCATTCCGCCGTCAGCGCGATCTCCGGCAGCAGCACCGCGACCTGCCGGCCCTGCGCGATCGCCGCCGCGATGGCCTCGAAGTAGACCTCGGTCTTGCCGGCGCCGGTGACACCGTCGAGCAGCGTCGCGCTGTAGCCGGCCCCGACGCTCGCGACGATGGTGTCGGCCGCCTCGCGCTGCGAGTCATTCAAGGGCGGTGGCTGGTTGCCGAGGACGGCGCACCAGTCGGGCAGCGCGTCGGGAATCGTCACCGGCGCCAACGTGCCGGCTTCGACCAGCCCACGGATCACGCCGCTCGACACGCCGGCCTCGGCGGCGAGGTCGCGCGGCTCCATCGGCGGGCCGTCCGCCAGCACTTCGATTACCCGCGCCCGGGCCGAGGTCATTCGCTCCGGCGGCGGCCCGGCCAGCTCGTAGGCCAGCCTCGGCTTGGGCGCCTGCAGCGCCGCCGGTACGTTCATCGCCATGCGCAGCACCGAGCCCGGCGCCGCGCAGGTGTAGTCCGACATCCACTCGACGAACCGCCGCGTCACGTCGGGCATGGGCGGTACCGGCAGCACCACCTCGACATGGCGCAGCCGCGATTCGGCGACTTGGCCGTCCTCGTCGCCGCCGCCCTCGCCCCAGATCACCCCGGCGATCAGCCGCTGGCCCAGCGGCACGACGACGAAAGACCCGGTTTCCGCGTCCAGATCGTCGGCCAACAGGTAGTCGTAAGCCCCCCGCAGCGGCAGTGGCAGCAGGACGTTGACGCGCCGGCCGGCCCCGGCGATGCTGGCGCGGTCATCGGCCATCGAGTATCCTTAGCTCGACAGCTAACGAACCAACAAGTCGGCCGCGCGAGCGGCCGCAATCGTCATAGGGGCCTTGAATTTGCGGGGTATGCCGCGGCCATGAAGTTCTTCGTCGATACCGCCGACACCGATGAGATTCGCGATCTGGCGGCGACCGGCCTGATCGATGGCGTCACCACCAACCCGTCGCTGGTCGCCAAGACCGGCCGCGACTTCTTCGAGGTGGTGCGCGAGATCTGCGACATGGTCGACGGCCCGGTCAGCGCCGAGGTCACCTCGACCGAGACCGCCGGCATGGTCGAGGAGGGCCGGACCCTGGCGGCGCTGGCGCCGAACGTCGCGGTCAAGGTGCCGCTGACGATGGATGGGCTGAAGGCCTGCCGCACGCTGACCCAGGCCGGCACGATGGTGAACGTCACCTTGTGCTTTTCGGCCAATCAGGCACTGCTGGCGGCGAAGGCCGGCGCGACCTTCATCTCGCCGTTCATCGGCCGGCTCGACGACATCGGCCATGACGGCATGCAGCTCATTGCCGACATCATCCAGATCTACAACAACTACGATTCGATCACGACCGAGGTGCTGGTCGCGTCTGTGCGCAGCCCGGGACATGTGCTGGAGGCCGCCCGGCTCGGCGCCGACGTCTGCACCATCCCGCCGAACGTGATCCGCCAGCTTTCCAAGCACACGTTGACCGACAAGGGTCTGGAAGCCTTCCTGGCCGACTGGCAGAAGACCGGCCAGTCGATCCTGAAGTCGTAGCCGGGCGAGCAGGGATGGCGCGCGAGCGGACCGAGACCAGCAAGCCGAACCCGGCGCCCAGCGCGGGCCCGAGCGCCGACGAGGTCGAGGCCTACCTGCGCGCGCATCCGGATTTCTTCGACGATCGCCCCGGCGTCCTGGCCGACCTGACGGCCCCGTCGCGGACCGATGGCGAAACCGTGCTCGACATGCAGCAGTTCATGCTGCGCCGGTTGCAGGGCGAGGTGACGCGGCTGGATAACTACCAGCGCGAGCTGCTCACCACGAGCCGCATCAACCAGGCCGCACAGGGCCAGGTGCATCGCGCCGCGCTGACCCTGCTGGAAGCGACCGGCTTCGAGCATCTGATCCATGTCTGCATCAACGACCTGCCGGCGATCCTCGATGTCGATGCCGTGACGCTGTGCATTGAGGCCGGCGACGAGCTGTCGCCGCGCCGCGCCCGCACCAACGGCGTCTATGTGCTCGATCCGGGGACGGTACGCGCGCTGCTCGGCGGTGCCGAGGCCATTCTGATGTCGGACGTGCGCGGCGATCCGGCGATCTTCGGGCCGGCCGCCGGGTTGGTGCGTAGCCAGGCGCTCGTCCGCGTCCACGCGAGCAGCCGCGCGCCGGTTGGATTGCTGGCGCTCGGCAGCCGCGACGCGGATCGCTTCGAGGCCGGGCAGGCGACCGAACTGCTGAGTTTCCTGGCGCACCTGCTGGAGCGGTTGATCCGCGGATGGCTGGAACTCCCGGCCTAGCCACCAACGTCGCCGCCGGCGACGACCTGCTGCAAGCGATCGAACGCTGGCATCGCTGGCTGGAGAGCGAACGACGCGTCGCCGACCTGACGCTGGCGGCCTATCGCCGGGATGTCGGCGGCTTTCTCGCCTTTCTCAACGAGCACCTCGCGGAAGACGTGACGCTTGCGGCGCTGGCCGACCTGCGTACGACCGACTTCCGCGCCTGGCTGGCGCGACGGCAGCGCGAGGGCTTCGACGCCGCCTCGACCGCGCGTGCACTATCGGCGGTGCGTGGCTTCTTCGGTTTCCTGGCCCGGCGCGGGCTGGCCGACAACGCCGCGATCCAGGCCGTCCGCACACCGAAACGGCGCGCCCGTTTGCCGCGCCCCCTCAGCCCGGATGACGCACGGGCGACGGTCGCCGAGGCCGGCCGCGTCACCGACGAAGCGTGGGTGCAGGCGCGCGACGCCGCCGTCATCGGGTTGCTCTACGGGTGCGGCCTGCGCATCTCCGAGGCGTTGGGTCTCGACCGGCGTGCGGCGCCGCTGGGCGACACCGTCGTCGTCGACGGCAAGGGCGGCAAGCAGCGCCTCGTCCCGGTGCTCGACGCCGTGGCGCGGGGCGTCGATCGATACCTCGACCTCTGTCCCTTCGTGCAGGCGCCGGACGATCCGCTGTTCCTCGGCGTCAAGGGCAAGCGGCTAAGCCCGCGTATCATCCAGCTTCGCGTCGCGGAACTGCGTGGCGCGCTCGGCCTGCCGGAGAGCGCCACGCCACACGCGCTGCGCCACTCTTTCGCCACGCACCTGCTGTCGGCGGGCGGCGACTTGCGCACGATCCAGGAACTGCTCGGCCATGCCAGCCTGTCGACCACGCAACGCTACACCGAGGTCGATACGGAGGCCCTGATGGCCGCCTACAACGCGGCGCACCCGCGCGCGAAAGGTTAGCCCGGCAGGTAGCCGGCGAATTCCTTCTCCACGCCCTTCGGGTCCGCGGCCAGGCCCTGGCTGACGCCGGACGCCATCTCGCCGGGATAGACGTCCTCGTCGCCGGCCTCGATGGCCTTGAGCGTCGCCTCGACGATCACCGCCGGCGCTGCCTTCGGCGGTGGCACGTCCTTCGACATGTCGGTGTCGACCGCGCCCGGCATCACCGCGATCACCAGCGTGCCCTGGGCCGCCAACTCTGCGCGCACGCCCTGGGTCAGGCTCAGGCCGGCGGCCTTGGAGGCGCAGTAGGATCCCATCAGCGGCAGGTTCACGCGGCTCAGGATCGACATCATGTTGACGATGGCGCCGCCGCCATTGCCACCCAACACTGGTGCGAAGGCGCGGCACATGGCCAGCGTGCCGAGATAGTTGGTCTCGATCTCCGCCCGCGCCGCGCCCAGGCCATCGGCGGCGAGCAGTCCCGACATCCGGTTCACGCCGGCGTTGTTGATCAACAGGCTGATGTCGCCGCACTGGCGCGCCGCCGCCGCGACTTGCTCTGGCTCCGTGACGTCGAGCTGCAGCGGCACGACCTTGTCGCTCGCGAGGTCGGCGACGCTCGCGGCATCGCGTCCGGCGGCATAGACCTTGGTGGCACCGGCGGCGATCAACCTGTCGACGAAGATGCGACCCATGCCGCGGCTGGCGCCGGTGACCAGCGCCGTGCATCCGGAAATCTTCATGCCGGGAACTCCTTCTTCGATGCCCGGCCGGTCGATCCAGTCGGGGTCGACCTCGGGCAGGGGTATCGCGTCCAGCAGGGCGCGAGTGTAGGGATGGCGCGGCTTGGCGAACAGCTCGGCCGTGGGCCCCTGTTCGGCGACGCGGCCCTGGCGCAGCACCATCGCCCGGTCGCACAGGACGCGGACGACGGACAGGTCGTGGCTGATGAAGATCAGCGCCAGGCCGAGGTCGCGCTTCAGGTCGCGCAGCAGATCGAGGAGCTGCGCGTGGCGGGAGACGTCGAGCCCGGAGACGAGCTCTTCGGCCACGCCGA
>CAZVLI010000329.1:0-5299 GCA_964627965.1 uncultured Rhodospirillales bacterium | reverse complement strand
TGAGTCGGCCGTGTCCTGCTGGGCACGGCCATGAGCGATCTGTCGGGCAAGATCGTGACGCGGTCGCCGTTCGCGGCGTCTGTACTCGCCGGACTGTCGGTGACGCCGAAGACGCTGGAGCCGAAGTACTTCTATGACGAGGTCGGCTCCAAGCTGTTCGATCGGATCTGCGAGTTGCCGGAGTACTACGTCCCCCGCGCGGAGATCGCGACCCTGCAGGCCATCGGCCCGGAACTCGCGGCGAAGATCGGGCGCGGCGCGCTGCTGTTCGAGCCGGGCGCTGGCTCGACTCAGAAGATCCGTATCCTGCTGGACGCGCTGCGCCCGCGCGTGTTCGTGCCCGCCGATATCTCCGCCGAGCACCTGCATGCGGCGGCGGCGGAGCTTTCGGCCGACTATCCGGACGTCGACATCCATCCCATCGCCATCGACTTCACGCGCGAGTTCGCGCTGCCCGAGGCGATGTCGCGCGAGGGCGCGGTGACCGTGTTCTTCCCCGGCTCGACCATTGGCAACCTGTCGCGCACGCCGGCGATCGAGTTGCTCGACCGGCTCGGGCGCGATACCGGCGCCGAGTGGCTGGTCATCGGCGTCGACCTGAAGAAGGACGAGAGCATCCTCGTCCCGGCCTACGACGACGCCGAGGGCGTCACGGCGGCGTTCAACATGAACATCCTGGCGCGTATCAACCGCGAGCTGGATGGCAGCTTCGATCTCGACGGCTTCCGTCACGAGGCGCGCTGGAACGAGGCCGCGAGCCGAATCGAGATGCACCTGGTCTCGACCAGGGCGCAGACCGCCGAGGTGCTGGGCGAGCGCTTCCACTTCGCCGAGGGCGAGTCGATCCACACCGAGAACTCGCACAAATACACCGTCGAGGCCTTCCAGGCGCTCGCCGCCGAGGCCGGCTGGACGCCCGAGCAGGTCTGGACCGGCGAGGCGAACCTGTTCTCTGTCCACCTGATGCGTCGGGCCTAGGCGCCGCGTCGGCTACAATCGCGCGCATCGTGCTGGGCAAGGCAGGAGGCGCATGTGACCGCACTTGAGAACCTGAAGCGGCTCGGGCTCAACCTTCCCGTGGCGCCGGCCGGCGTTGGCAACTACGAAGCCTGGGTGCGCACCGGTAACCTCGTGATGACGTCGGGGCAGCTCGCGTGGGTCGATGGCGTGCTGCAGTATCCGGGGCGCCTGGGTGCCGAGGTCAGCGACGAGGACGGCTACCAGGCCGCGCGCCTCGCCGCGCTGAACGGCATTGCGCAACTGCACGCGGCGACCGGCGACCTGGAGAAGGTCCGTCAGGTGGTGCGGATCGAGGGCGCCGTGCATTGCGCGCCCGGCTATCGCGGTCATCCCCAGGTGCTGAACGGCGCGTCGGACCTGATCCTGGAGGTGTTCGGCGAACGCGGTCGCCACACCCGCACCGCGCTCGGCATCACCGACATGCCGCTCGATGCCTGCGTGATGGTGTGCTTCTGGGCCGAGGTGGCGGACTAGCTCGGCCGGTCCGAGCCTAGGGCTGGGCGAGCGTGTAGATGTCCACGGGCGCGGGGAAGCCCCGGATGCTGGCCTTGCCGATCGGTGTCAGGTCCGCGCCGGTGAGTTGCGTCGCCGCCGAATGCGACACCAGCAGGCTCGTGCCGTACTGCTTGTTCAGCGCCTCCAGACGCGCCGCCAGGTTCACCGTGTCGCCGTAGACCGTGTAGCTCTGGCGGCCGCCGCCGCCGACATTGCCGGCGATCACCGGGCCTGAGTTGAGGCCGATGCGGACGGCCATCTGCTGACCGGCAAAGCGACTGTCGCGCACCGTCGCCAGGATCTCGCTTGCCGCGGCGAAGGCGCATTGCGCGTGCGCCTCGTTTTCGACGGGCACGTTGAACACCGCGAGGATGCCGTCGCCCTGGAACTGCGTCACCACGCCGCCGTGCCGGCTGATGATGCCGGTCGCCGCGTCGAAATAGGCGTTCACGATCTCCACCGTGTCGCGCGGTCCCTTGGCGTTCATTAGCTGAGTGAAGCCGGCGATGTCGATGAAGAGCACGGTGGCCTGGCGCTCGACCGGGTCGAGCGTGCCCTTGTCCTCGATCATCGCGGTGGCGATAGCCTCGGGCACGAAGCGGCCGAAGATCTGCGAAACGGCCGCGCGGTCGCGCTCCGCCGCCAGTTGATTGCGCACCGTTTGCCGGGCCCGGTACATCACGCCGGCGATCAGCATCGCCACCACCAGGAAGATCAGCGACTCCTGCAGGCGGCTGCCGGTGCCGGCGAAGTTCTCGCTCAGGATGACACTGACGAACTGTTCTTTCGTGCCGTCGACAAGCGCATCGGCCCACTCCAGCGGGTCGGTCATGCCGGCGCGAACCCAGTTGAACGAGCCGAACCAGCCGGCGGCGCCAAGTCCGCCGACGAACATCACGAGACCGGGCGAGAAGCTGAATGCAGCGACGCCGAGGATGACGAAGTAGTAGAGAAAGACATCGAACCTGAACATGTAGATCTGCGGTAGATCGAACCGAGGTTCCGGCGGCACAACGGCGACGGCGACCGACAGGATGAGGGTGTCGATGCCGAAGAAAAGGTACTTCACCCAGGCGCGGTCGCGGCCGGAAACGATGATCAGGTAGTGCGCCACGCCGAGCGCCGCCAGCACGAGCAGCGCGCCGATGATGTCGAGCGCCCGGTCGGCGCCGCGTGACGGCACCAGCCACAGGCCGACGAACAGAAGGGTGATCAGCCGTCCCTTGATGGCCAGCTTCAGCCCGGTCTGCTCCGCCGCATGGAACGTCCGGTCGGTGTCTTGGTCCGTCCTGTCTTCAGACATGGGGAAACTACCTGCCGCGAGTTCTGCCGTGGCGCTCCACCAGCCCTAGTCGGGGACGATGATCGGGTCCAGCGGTGGTTTGCCGAGGATGATGTCGGAGGCCTTCTCGGCAATCATCATCGTGCCCGCGGCCAGGTTGGCCGACATCATGCGCGGCATGACCGACGCATCGACCACGCGGAGGTTCTGCATGCCGTGCACGCGCAGCTCGTCATCCACGACGGCGGTGGGATCGGTTGTCGGTGACATGCGACAGGTGCCCATCGGGTGATAGGTGGTGGCGCCGATGCGCCGGGCGGCATCCAGCAGTTCGTCGTCGCTTTCGATGTTTTCGCCCGGCAGTTCCTCGACATCGTAGTAGGGGGCCATAGCCTGCGTTCGGATCAGGCTGCGGGCCAGCCGCATGGCGGCGACCACGGTGCGCTGGTCGAGTTCGTGCGCCAGGTAGTTCGGCTGGATCGCCGGCTTCTGGAACGGATCGGCGCTCCTGGCGCGCACGTAGCCGCTGCTCTCCGGCCGATGCTGCCAGGCGGCGACGGTGAAACCCGGCCAGTTGGCAAGCACGCCGTGCTTGCCCTCGTCGAAGCTGGCGGGCGTGAACAGGAACTGCAGGTCGTTGCTGCGCGCCGCCGGGTCGGAATGCCAGAAGCCGTACACCAGCGACGGATTCAGGTTCACGATGCTCCTGGCGCCGGCTAGGTATTTCACGATCTCCCAGCCGCGCCGGAGCCCATGGGCGCGTTCGTTCAGCGTCTCGACGTTCTTCACCCGCACGACGAAGCGCGGCGCGAAATGGTCGCGCAGGTTCTCGCCGACGCCCGGCAGCTCGTGGATCACCTGGACGCCCAGGTCTTGCAGCAGCCCCGCCGGGCCGATGCCCGAGAGCTGCAACAGCTGCGGCGAGTTGATGACGCCACCGGACAGGATTACCTCCTTGGTGGCGCGAACTTCCCCGGGCGCGCCGCCTTTGCCACCTTTGGCATAGGCAACGCCCACGGCCTTCTTGCCCTCCAGCAAGATCCGCGTGGCGAAGGCCTCGGTGATGACGGTCAGGTTGTCGCGTGACTTGGCCGGGTGTAGGTAGGCGCGGGCCGTGCTGACGCGGCGGCGGCCAGCGACGTGGCGTTGCACGTAGCTGATGCCTTCCTGGACCGCGCCGTTGTAGTCGGGGTTGCGGGGGATGCCGATCTCCGAGGCGCCTTGCAGGAAGGCCTCGCAGAGCGGGTGCGTATAGGCGACCGTCTCCACCGTCATCGCGCCGTCGCGGCCGCGATAGGTCTCGTCGCCCTCGCCCACCCGCCCTTCGCAGCGCTTGAAGTAGGGCAGGACGTCGGCGTAGCCCCAACCGCGATTGCCCATTTGCGCCCAGGAGTCATAGTCCAGGCGCTGGCCGCGATTGTAGATCATGCCGTTGATGGAGCTGGAGCCGCCCAGTGTCTTGCCGCGCGGCACCGGCATCTTGCGCCCGTTGATGTGCGGCCCGGCCTCGGCCTGGTACATCCAGTCGATCTTCGGGTTGCCGAGGTTCTTCACGAAGCCAGCCGGGATGTGAATGTAGATGTTGCGGTCCGGCGGTCCCGCCTCCAGCACACAGACCGAATGCTTGCCGTCCGCCGACAGTCGGTTGGCGAGAATGCAGCCGGCGGAGCCGGCGCCGACGATCACGTAGTCGAAGGTGTCTGCCATGGCCCGGGGTCCGATCTCTCCGGCGGGCGCGCCGCTCCCTAGTGCGCCTCGTCCCAGTTGTCGCCGATGCCGGTGTCGACGACGAGCGGCACGGCAAGGTGGGCGGCGCTCTCCATCACCTGCCTGACCAAATCCTTGGTCTGGTCGACCTCGTCGTCGGGGACCTCGAAGATCAGTTCGTCGTGCACCTGCAACAGCATGCGCGCGCCGAGCTTGGCCTGCGCCAGCGCGCCCGGCACCCGGATCATCGCGCGACGGATGATGTCGGCGGCCGAGCCCTGGATCGGAGCGTTGATCGCGGCGCGCTCCTGGAAGCTGCGCTTGGCCGGGTTGCTGTCGCGGATGCCCGGCATGTGCATCTTGCGGCCGAACAGCGTGGTGACGTAGCCGTGCGTCTTACAGAAGTCCTTGGTTCGGTCCATGTAGTCGCGGATGCCGGGATAGCGCTCGAAATAGGCGGCGATATAGTCGCGCGCCTCGGCCTGCGGGATGCGCAGGTTGTTGGCCAGGCCGAAGGCACTAATGCCGTAGATGATGCCGAAGTTGATCGCCTTGGCCTTGCGCCGGGTCTGCGCGTCCATCTCTTCCAGTGGCACGTCGAAGACCTGTGACGCGGTGATTGCGTGGATGTCCTGGCGGTCATGGAAGGCCTGGCGCAGCGCCGGGATGTCGGCGATGTGGGCAAGAATGCGCAGCTCGATCTGCGAGTAGTCGGCGCTGAGCAGGCGGTAGCCGTCGGCCGGCACGAAGGCGCGGCGGATCTTGCGACCCTCGTCGGTGCGCACCGGGATGTTC
>CAZVLI010000328.1:0-5301 GCA_964627965.1 uncultured Rhodospirillales bacterium | reverse complement strand
AAGAAGCCGTCGAAGTAGATGTACGACTCGTCGATCTGGTCACCGCTGGTCTCGGCCTCGAGTTGGACCGTGACGCCGACGGTGATGCCGTTGTCGAGCTTGGTCTTGCCCTGGAAGTAGACCTCGCCCTCGCGCGCGACGCCGTGCTCGCGAATGCCGGCGCCGGGCTCGCCGGTGCCGTCATCCTGGCTGCCGACGACGCCGAAGAAGCGGTAGTAGCCGCCGAGCGAAAGGCTGATCTTGTCGGCGGCCGACGCCGCCAGCGGCGCGCCGATGGCGACCGCGAGCGCCGTGGTCCCAAGCAGGATTCGATTCATGGATGCACCCTCTCCGTGTCCCTGATGAAACCGCCGGGGCACGGCGTGGGCGCCGCCGGCTAAGTCAGGCGACGGGTATCACCCGCGGATGAATGCGAGAGGTCATCCAGGTGACTTTTCCGAGACGTGATGCATCTGCCACACCGGATCGGCACAGAAGAATGCCCGCGGCACCGGAGCGCCGCGGGCATTGGTCTGTGTTACGACCGGGTGCGGTCGGATCAGAACGAGATCGACGTGCCCAGGATGCCGAGCACGGCGTCGTTCTCCGCCGCGGCACCGCCGGTATCGCTGTCGAAGTCGACGAACTGGACACCGCCTGACAGGTCGATGCCCGGGCCGAGGTTGTAGACGAAGCCGAACTCGAGCATGTCGAGCTCGTCCTCGCCGGCGCCCGCGCCCACTTCGACCTCGCCATGGCCGTAGGCGGCACCGACCGACCACGCGCCCCAGGCGTAGACCAGGCCGATATTGGCGTCCCAGCGGTCGGTGTTGGAGCCGGAAAGGCCCTGATCGGTCCAGCGATAGGAGCCGCCGAGGGTGAAGCCCATGTAGCTGAAGGACGCGCCGGCGCCCCACATCTCCTGGTCCTCGAAGGCGACCAGCGGCGCGACGCCCGGCGCCGGCCCCTCAAGGTCGGCCCACGAGTAGGCGGCATAGGCGCCGATCTCGATGCCCGAGAACGAGCCTTCCCAGTTGATCGCGCCCTCGAAGGCTTCCGACTGCTGCGGCGTCACGCCGGCCGGCGTCACGTCGGGGCGTAGGGCGAAGCCCAGTTCCTCGGTGTTGTCCGGCGTGTAGGAGACGCCAAGCTGGAAGCCCCAGAAGCGCGGTGTGAAGTAGGTGACCTTGTCGGAGTCGCTGGTCAGGCCGACGAAGGTCGACGAGGTGCCGACCGCGTTGGCGCCGCTCGACGCGTGGAAGAAGTTCGGCGAGTTCACGCCGTGGCCAGCGATCGGGGTCGGCGCGCCGTAGAACATCGCGTCGGCGGCCGGGTCTTCCGAACCCAGCTCGACGCGGCCGAACGCGCCCTCGAACCAGATGTAGGACTCGTCGATCTGGTCGCCGACGGTCTCGCCCTCCAGCTCGACCTGCACGCCGACCTGGATGCCGTTGTCCAACGTCGTGTTGCCGGAAAAGTGAATCTCGCTCTCGCGCGCGACGCCGTGCTCACGCACACCGGCGCCGGGCTCGCCCGTGCCGTCGTCCTAGTCGGCGACGACGCCGAAGAACTGGAAGTAGCCGCCAAGACCGAGGCTGATCTTGTCGGCCGCCGCCGCCGGCACGCTCATGCCGGCCGCCAGGGCCAGCGCGGACGTACCCGCCATCCAGCGCCGCAGGCTGGTTTTCTCCATGTTTTTCTCGCTCAAATGCGCAACGCCGCCGTGCCCAGCCGCGCGCCAGGTTTCAACCATGCAGTGATGGTGTCGCATCCCCTTCCGCCGCGCTTATGGGTTGCACCCCCCGCACGGCGGTTGTGGACAAACCGTAGCGATGCGGTCGGTCGTGGCCAACCGCAATGTGACCGAGGCGCTACAAATTCGCGAAAGCTGTTGCCGCTAGGCCACGCGTGCCCAGACACGGTTGTCGTGGAAGCAGGCGCCACCGATCGGCGCGCCCGGGTCGGCACCGGTCAACGCATTGATTCCAATGCCTTCCTCGAAGCCTTCGCTCGGCCAGATGCCTTCCACGACGAGCACACCACGGCGCAGGCCGGGATAGGTCTCCGCGGCCACAACCACGCTGCCGCGATCGTTGCCCAGGCGCAGCCGGCCGCCGTCCGCAACGCCGAGGTCGGCGGCATCGTCCGGGTGCAGCTTCACTCGCGGCCGCTCCTCACGGTTCTTCGACGTCGGCGTCTCGGTGAAGGACGAGTTGAGGTAGTTGCGCGCCGGCGACGTCACCAGCCGGAACGGCATCTCGTCGGTGGCCTCCTCGATCACTTCCATGTGGTCGGGGAATTCCGGCATCTCCACGCCTTCGCGGCCCATGCGGGTCGGCCCGGCCTTGGACCAGTCCGGGCTGAAACGGAACTTGCCGTCGGCATGCGCGAAGCCGTCGAGATAATGCGCCGTGCGGAAATCGGGCTGAACGTCGATCCAGTGCTCGCGCTTCACCGTCTCCGCGTCCGGCCAGCCGGAGAGCTTCAGCGTCTCGTCGATGATCTCCATGACCGACATGTCGAAGCCGCGATGCTCGGCGCCCAGCCGCTTGGCCAGGTCGCAGATCACGTCGTGGTTGGACCGGCACTCGCCCGGCGCCTCGATGATCTTCGGGCCGATCTGGATGTGCTGGTGCCCGCCGCCCTGGTACAGGTCGTCGTGCTCCACGAACATCGTCGCGGGCAGCAGGATGTCGGCATAGGCCGCCGTCTCGGTCTGGAACTGCTCGTGCACGCAGGTGAATAGGTCGTCCCGGGAGAAGCCCTTCCGCACCAGGTTTTGGTTCGGTGCCACCAGAGCCGGGTTGGTGTTCTGCAGGATCATCGCCGTCACCGGCGGCCCGTCGCCCAGGTCGCGCGGATCGCCGGTGAGCACATGGCCGATCCGCGCCTGGTCCAGCAGCCGCGTGTTCAGGTCGCGGACATCCAGCCCTTCGACCAGCGTCTTGTCCCAGTGATAGATGGCGCCGTTGTTATGGAAGGCGCCGCCGCCCTCGTGCTGCCAGGCGCCGGTCACGGCGGCGATGGCGCTGGCCGCGTGCATGTTCACCGCGCCGTTGCGGGTCCGCGTGAAGCCGCAGGAAGGTGCGCTTGGTCTCGCCGATCAGCTTGGCGAAGGCCTCGATCTCTGCCACCGGCGCGCCGGTGATCTTCGACGCCCACTCCGGCCCGCGCGTTTTCAGGTGCGCCTCGAACTCCTTCGGCCGGTCGGTGTACTGGTTCAGGTAGTCCCAGTCGGCATAGCCGTCGCGGAACAGCACATGCATCACCGCGCAGGCCAGCGCCCCGTCGGTGCCCGGCCGGACGCAGACGAACACGTCGGCCTGCTGCGCGCTCGGATTGTTGTAGACGTCGACGACGGCGATCTTGGCGCCGCGCTCCTTGCGCGCCTTGGTCGCGTGGGTCATCACGTTGACCTGGGTGTGCACCGGGTTGGTGCCCCAGATCACCACCAGGTCCGATTTCGCCATCTCGCGCGGGTCGGCACCGGCCAACTTGCCGGTGCCGGCGATGAAGCCGGCAAAGCTGAGGGTGGTGCAGAAGGTCGCGTACATGCGGCTGTACTTCTTGGCGTGGCGCAACCGCTCGATGCCGTCGCGCATCACCAGGCCCATGGTCCCGGCGTAGAAATACGGCCAGACGGTCTCCGCCCCGTACTTCTGCTCCGCCTTCAGGAATGCTTCGGCGACCTCGTCCAGCGCGTCGTCCCAGGAGATCCGCTCGAACCGGCCCTGGCCCTTCGCGCCGACCCGGCGCTGCGGGTACAGGAGGCGGTCCGGGTGGTGCGCCCGCTCGGCATAACGCGCGACCTTGGCGCAGACCACGCCAGCCGTGTAGGTGTTCGCCGCCGCGCCGCGCACGCGCCCGATCGTGTTGGCATCGACGCGCTCGATCTCCAGCGCGCAGGTCGACGGACAGTCGTGCGGACACACGCTGTGGACCAGTTCCGGTTTCGCCGGTGCATTCATGGTGGACTCTCCCGCAGGCCGCGACTATGCCGGCACCCGACCGGCCGCCGCAAGAGCCACTGGCGCAAGCCATTTGGTGCCGGTTTCCCGGGCATGTTACGAAGATAGTCGATGACCGACGCCTCTCAGTCCGCGCCGCCGCTGGCCAGCCACAAGCTGTTCGGCCGGCTGATGGCCGAGCACATGCGGCCCTATATCGGCCGCCTTGCGCTGGCCGCGGTCTGCATGGTCGTGGTCGCCGGCACCACGGCGCTTATGGCGTGGCTGCTGGAACCGGCGATCGACAAGGTGTTCATCGCCGGCGACCCGCAGATGCTGTGGATGGTGCCGCTGATGGTGCTGGGCGTGGTCATCGTGAAGGGCGGCGCGACCTACGGCCAGAACGTGCTGATGAGCGACGTGGCCCAGAACATCCTGGCCGAGGTGCAGATGCGCCTCTACCGCCGGGTCATCACCGCCGACCTCGCCGACCTGCAGCAACTCCACACTGGCCAGCTCCTGTCGTCCTTCCTCTACGACGTTCACCTGTTGCGCGAGGCGGTCGGCCGGGCCGTGACCGGCGCAGTGAAGGACGTGCTGACCGTGATCGCCCTGATCGGGGTGATGTTCTACCAGGACTGGAAGCTCGCCATCGTCGCCACGGTGGTTCTCCCGGTCGCGGCACTGCTGCTGCGTCGGCTCGGCAAGCGCATGCGTAAGGCCTCCACCCGCACCCAGGAGGAAACCGGCAAGCTCTCCAACCACCTGACCGAGACCCTCGACGGCGCCCGCGTCGTCAAGGCCTACGGCATGGAGGACTACGAGATCGCGCGGGCCAAGGTCGCGGTCGACCGCCGACTGGTGCACGTGATGCAGCAGATCCGCACCCGCGCCGCCTCGGCCCCGGCGACCGAGACCATCACCGGCGTCGCCATCGCCACGGCGATCCTGTACGGCGGCTGGCAGGCCCAGGCCGGGCTGCTGACGCTGGGCTCATTCACGTCCTTCCTGGGCGCGATGATGATGGCCTACCAGCCGATCAAGAGCCTCGCGAGCCTGCACACGGCGATCCAGGAAGGGCTTTCCGCCGCGCAGCGCCTGTTCGCCGTGATCGACCTGGAGAACCGGGTCGCAGAGGCGCCCGATGCCCGGCCGCTGTCAATCGATGCCGGCGCCATCCGCTTTGACAACGTCAGCTTCCGGTATTCGCCGGAACGTCCGGCGCTGCGCGACATCGACATCGAGGTGCCGGCCGGCAAGCGCGTCGCCCTGGTCGGCCCGTCCGGCGCCGGCAAGTCGACCATGCTGAACCTGCTGCTGCGCTTCTACGACCCCGACCAGGGCGCGATCCTGATCGACGGCCAGGAGCTGCGTG
>CAZVLI010000327.1:0-5312 GCA_964627965.1 uncultured Rhodospirillales bacterium | reverse complement strand
GAGGCCGAGGCAATCTCGCGGCCCGCGCCGGCAACCACCACAACCGTAACCACCGGACCGCGCAACGGTTCGGTCGCGGTCCTCACGGGTTCCCGTCGCGGCAACCTGAAGCGCGATCTGGCGGATGCGGGTCGCGTGTTCACCGGACCGGTCGCGCCCGCCGGCGAGCGCGACGATCGCAAGCCGGACACCGGCCTCGGCGACGTGATCGGCAAGCGGAACACCCAGGCCGTCACCGCTGAGGTACTGAAGCGAACCGAGGCGGCACGCATCAACGACGTCAAGATGGGCCTGCTGGCGACGGAAGCGGAGTTGAAGCTGCTGCACCGCGAGCGCGAACGCCTGGCGGAGCGGGCGGATGCCGAGAAGCTGGCGCTGATCGACGACTACATCCAGCTCGCCACGGCCGAGGCAGAGTCCAACAGGACGGTGCTCGCCTACGTCGACCGGGCGCGCGACCAGAAGGGTCGGGTCACGCTGATCGGTCGTGTCGCTGACGCGGACGGACAGCCCCAGGTCGAGGCGCAGGTCTATTTCGTCGATAGCAGCGACAAGACCGTGTCGGAGATTCCGCCAGCCAAGCCCGACAGCGAAGGCGTCGTCTGGATCGCGCTCAATGACGAGCAGACCAAGGCCGTCATCAAGCGCGGCGGCCAGTTGTCCGCGCGCGCGCAACTGGACGGAAAGGACGTCGCGGCCGACCCGTTCGCTGCCCGCATCCGCAAAGGCAGCGTGTACCAGTTCGACCTGAGCATCCGCGACCGCAAACCCGATGACCGCACCGGCGGCGAAGGGCGCGGCCGCGTGGTTCCACGCCGCAGGTAGGACACGACACCACGATTGCCGACGAAGCGGTCACCGTTACGAAGACAATGAACATTGGTGACGCCGTGAACTGAAAACACCCCAACACGCAACCGCAACTGCCAAAGCGGTTATTACCGTAATGCAGCAAGCAATCGCCGACAGCGAGGCGCAGGCACGCGTGAGCGCTCCGCATGACACGGGGCATCAAGTTAATGATTTTATTCAGATATTTTGGTTGCGGGGGCAGGATTTGGATTTTGCGACCTTCGCATAGCCAAACGCGCTGATGTAGGATTCGATCCCGATTGTGCACAGCTCGATCTGGGCGATGACGCCTAGAAATTGAACATGCATCTCGCGGCGGCTGAAGATGCAAAGGCAGTCGCGGTTCGCGGAGCGCAATTGGAAGACGTTCTTGGCAATGCCGATGGCAGACGCATTCAAGCGAACTGATGAGTAGAGGTGCAACTACAAAGGGGTCGGTCCCACGTGGCATCGAATGGCTCTCCCCTGGTGCCTTTTGCAAACCAGACCCAAACAGATCGCGAGACCGTATAGCAACTAGACCAGAGCGAAGGCAGGACAAAGCGGCGATCCATTTCTCCTCAGCGTTGGGGAACATTGCAATGGTACCGATCCCAACGCCGCGCCGACGCTTTCCTGTCAATCGAGAACATCGCCAGGCTACCGTCGATACGGTGCGAACATACCGCCGTGCCGCCCCGCGCCGACAGCGCCGATTCCTGCCGCAACCGTTTCCCGGTTGCTCGGAGGGTTCTGGACAGCACGTAGGCGTCGCCAGATCATCGCTCTGCCAGCGCCGGCTGCGATCAAGTGTCAATGCCGAGATACGTGTCAGGTCGCCGGGCCGTGGCGCGGCTGGCGGTGGAGGCCAGTATCGATGCCACGACCCTATTCCCTTGATCTTCGTCAGCGGGTTGCCTCCGGTGGTTCAGTGCGCGAAGTCGCGGCGACGTTCGATGTCAGCGTCGCCAGCATGGTGAAATGGTCGCAGCGCTACCGTACGCTTGGCAGTACGGCGGCGCGGCGGATGGGCGGCCACCGCAAGAACAAGCTGGAAAGCGAGCGCGCCTGGCTGCTGGCGCGGATCGCCGAGCGGCCGGACATCACGCTACAGGCGTTGCTGGACGAATTGCGCCGGCGCAGCGTGCCGGCGAGCTATGGCTCGTTGTGGCGTTTGCTAGACGCCGCCGGCATCAGCTTCAAAAATTTATGGCCCGTCGGCGACCCGCCCGGTTGCACCGAGAGCGCGGATCCGTAGTTGTCGAGTCGCCCGCCGCTCCCATGAGCTTGGCAGAGAGGAGGCGCGCATGCGACGCGTAATTGGGTTCGACATTCACCGCACCTTCGGGGAGGTGGTTGTCTGGGAGGACAGCGAGCTGCCGTCTGCGGGCCGCATCGACATGACCCGGACCGCACTCGAGGGGTTCGGCAAGAGCCTGCGGGCGACGGACGAGGTGGTGATCGAGGCGACAGGCAACTGCATGGCGGTGTCGCGGGTGCTGTCGCACTTTGTCCGGCGAGTAGTGATCGCCAAGCCGCACAGCAAGGGCAACCGACGCGGACCCGCCTACGCCTATGACGTTAAGACGCTCCGCACGCAGGAGATGCGTCTCGCGGAACAAGCAGAACGGAGCTACGAACATCTGGTCGAGCATTGGCAGCCGCGCTGTTCCAAAGCGGGGGTGCGCGAACGCCTCAAACCGGCAAGACCCAAGTGAGGCGGCCCGGCGGCGCTTGCAGCCGCTACACCGCTCTTCGCCACGAGGTCGCCCGCGCACCCACGATCATGCCACGCTACCGACGAAAGCGCTTGTCAACCTCATCCCTCGAGTGCAGCTTGGCGCGGTGCTCGGCCGGAAATCCCATGTAGGCCAGCCCGTCGGGCTCTGCTTGGTCCATCAGGGTAGCCAGCTTCGGGCGGAGTTGGTCGGCGACGCGGCGCCATTGCTGGCAGGCGCTTTCGGCGTCGTTCTGGCAACGGCGGTGGAAATGACGGCGGAGACGACGCGACGGCCGCTCCGGCCGGCATGCGCCAGTGCGTTGCGCATGAAGTGCACGCGGCAGCGCTGCCAGAGCCTGCCCCGCAACGGCGAGGGTCGCCCGGAACACCCTGGCGACGGCAGCCTTGATACCTTCGTGGGCGTCGGAGATCACCAGCCTGACGCCGGCTAGGCAGCGCCACTTGAGCTTGCGCAAGAACTCGACCCAGAAGCTCTCGGCCTCCGGGGCGCCGATGTCGATACCGAGCACCTCGCGCCGGCCGCCGCCGTTGACACCGACCGCGACGATCACCGCCACCGAGACAATACGACCGTCATGGCGCACCTTCACGTAGGTGGCGTCAAGCCACAGATACGGCCACACGCCGTCGATCGGCCGCTGCAGTGCCATCGATGGGCGCGCGGGCGGTCGCCGCCGCTACCGCCGAGCTACACCATCAGCAGGGACGTGACCAAGAACTGATTGCCGAACGACAAATAGGTCGGCCTCGGGAACACCCCGATAGTAGTGGCAAGCGGCACTCACACCGCCCGTAGCGGCACGCGGCGCAGCCAAAGGCTGCCACGCGCATCATGTAAGTTACCGACGCTTCGTTTGCGAACTATCGGACGGTGTGCCAGGATCGGACGGTGGCGCTCGCGTAAGCCGCAGCATCCCAAAGATCGGTCGCGGGAAGGAAAATCCGGGCATGAATCGCAAGGTGTCGACCGTCGCTGTAGTTGGCGCCGGGTCGGGCGGTCTGTTGGCTGCGCTGGGCATCCGCAAGCTGAACCCGCGCATCGCCGTGAAGGTGATTTACTCCAGCGCCGCGCCGGTGATCGGTGTCGGCGAGTCTACGCAGCCGAACCTGCCCCAGTATCTACACAATTTCCTGGAGCTACCGTTCAGCGACTTCTATCGTGAAGTACGGCCGACCTGGAAGCTTGGCTTGCGCTTCACTTGGGGCCAGCGGCGTCATTTCAACTACCCGTTCCAGGATCAGTTCAACTACCGCCCGCAGAAGGATCTACGCGAGGTCGGCTTTTACTGCGACAAGAGCATGCTCTACACTAACGAGCTGTCAGCAGCGATGGACCTGGACCGCAGCCCAGTGTTTCGCGAGATGGACGGCCGCCTCGGTATGCGGCTTGACCACGCCTACCACATCGAAAACCGTAAGTTCGTTGGCCACCTGATGAAGAAAGCTAAGGACTTCGGCTGCGCGCTGATCGATGCTGAGGTGCTTGACTTCGAACTCGACGAACAGGGATACGTTAGCGCCGCGATCTTGAAGAACCAGGAGCCGGTCCAGGCAGACCTGTGGGTTGATTCCTCTGGCTTCGAGTCGATGCTGCTCGGGCGCAAGCTTGGCGCCCGCTTTGTCGGCTATGACGAACAGCTCTACTGCGACCGCGCCGTCGTCGGCGGCCACCCGTACAGACCAGCCACGGCTCCGATCCGACCCTATACCTGTGTCGACACGATGGACTGCGGCTGGTGCTTCACAATTGATCACGACGACATTTCAAACGCCGGCTACGTCTATTCGTCGGCGCACATCTCCGACGACGCGGCACGCGAGGAGTTTCTGAAGTTCCGCCCGCACGTGGAGGAGACTCGAGTGATCCCGTTCAAGACCGGCCGATACGAAAGGTTGTGGCACAAAAACGTGGTTGGCATGGGCAACGCGTCCGGCTTCATCGAGCCGCTCGAGGCCACAGCCCTGGCCGTGATCTGCCGCGCCAGCACCAACCTCGCCTACGCACTTAACACCGCGCCGACGGTGACTCCGGCGATGGTCAAACGCTTCAACTTGGATGTTTCGAACGTGTGGGATGTGACGCGGGACTTCATTACCTTCCATTACGCCTTCAATGACCGCCGCGACACCGCCTTCTGGCGCGACTGCCGCGAGAACCTACCGGGCAAGCTCGGCTACTACGCCGAGTGGCTGGATTTCTACCGCGCAAACGGCCCAACCTCAGTAATGGCACGGCACCAATTTCTTGAGGGCGACCTGTTCAAGCTCGACGGCTTTCTGTCGCTCGCCATCGGCATGCGCGTGCCGTACGAGGCCGAAAACGAGATCACCGATCGAGAGCGACGAAACTGGGAGCAGATCCGCAGCCACAATCGGCAGCGCGGCCAGCTCGCCTTACCACAGCGCAAGGCGCTGCAAATCGTGAACAACGCGCAGTGGTGCTGGCCAGCACCGCAATTGTCACCTTACTATCAACAGGGCGGCTGAGTACTCAGCCGCCCTGTTGCGGTGGTCCTGACCCCGGAAACTGATCCGGTTTGGATGCGACTTTTCGGGCACTCCCACGATGGAGGTGAAGAGTGTCATGAAGCGGAAGCGTTACACGGACGAGCAGATCGCCTTTGCCTTGCGGCAGGCGGAGACCGGCACGGCGGTGGATGAGATCTGCCGCAAACTCGGTGTTTCGGAGGCAACGTTCTACCGGTCGAAGAAGCAGTTCGTCGGCATGGGAAAGAGTGTA
>CAZVLI010000326.1:0-5317 GCA_964627965.1 uncultured Rhodospirillales bacterium | reverse complement strand
AGACTCCAACCCTGAACTCACAACCTGGAGCCTCAGGTCCTGGCCCGGGAACACCAGCACCAGGTGCTCCATCCAGGCCGCGTTGAGCGCCGCCTTGGTGGCATCGTCCATCGGCTGGCGCAGGTCCAGGCCGCGCACCTCCGCGCCCAGCGCCGCGTCGAGCGCCACGACCTCGAATGGCATCGTCTCGGCGATCGCCATCGCTTCCTCCCACGATGTTTCGGCGATCGTAGCACGCTGTCTGGCGAGCGTATGCGGGTCGTGCGTCAGGCCGCCGCCCGTTGGAGCGCCGCGCGCGCCAGCAGTCGCGTGGAATCCAGTGTCGGAAGCGGTGAGTTGCCGTCATCGATGATCTGCGGAATCTCGGTGCAGCCCAGCACCACCGCGTCGCATCCGGCCTGCTTCATGTCCTCGATGACACGCTGGTGGTAAGCCACCCCGGCCGGCTTGAACTCACCGCGAACCAGCTCGTCCATGATGATGCGGTCGATCTCGTCGCGCGCAGCGTCGTCGGGACGCATGAATTCCAGCCCGCGCTCGCCCAGCTTGTCCGGATAGACCGAACTGTCGACCAGCCAGCGCGTGCCGAGAATCCCCAAGCGCCGGAAGCCGCACTCGACCGCTACCTCCGCCACCACCTCGGCGATATGCAGCCACGGGCGCGGCGACGATGCGGCCACCGCGTCGAACGCAGCGTGAATGGTGTTGTCCGGGCAGATCAGGAAGTCGGCCCCGGCCCGCGTCAGCTTGTCGGCCGAGGCCAGCATCAGTGCCGCGACGCCATCCCAGTCCCCGGCCTCAAGGCACCGCACGTAGTCGGCGAGCGGTGGCGTATGGGTGGAGATCTCGGGATGACCGTGTTTGCCGAACAGGGCCTCGCCCTCGGCGCAGATCGTGCGGTAGCACAGCGCCGCCCCCTCCGCCGAGCAGCAGACGATGCCGATATGCCCGCTCACGGCTCGTTGACGATGTCGAGCGGGTAGATCGGGCGGCGGACGTGCTGGTACTTCAGCAGCCGGTTGTCCGACGTGGTCACGCCGATGCCGTCGCAGGTGATGGTGTGTTTGGCGATCGGCGCGAAGCCGGCGCGGTAGTGGATGCGGCTCTTCAGCAGCACGTAGCGCTTGTACTTCGGATCGATCCCCATCGACAGGAACACGCCCTGGTCCCACGGCTCGTGGTGCTTGGAGGTGATGACGATCTGCACCCGGCCGGTGTCCAGCACCGCGCTCGGCCCCATCGAGACCTTCAGGCCGTGGTACATCGGCCCGCGCACGACCCATTCGCCATCGGTCAGCGTCGTCACCTTGCCGGTCACCGTCAGCGGCCGGCCGGGCTCGCCGATGGACGGCATGTCGGTCTTGCCGCCGAGCTGGATGGTGACCGTGGCGCCGATGCCGGCAGCCTGCATCTCCTTGACCGCCTGCGGGTCCCACACCGCGCCGACGCAGACGTCATCCAGCTCCTGGCGGATCACCTCCTCGATCACGGTCATCACGTCCTGGGTGCCGCCGGAGCCGGTATTGTCGGCATGATCGAGCAGCAGCACCGGCCCGTCGGTGAGCGTCTTCGCGTCCGCCACCGCCTCGGCCAGCGGGTGATGCTGGTAGACGAAGTCCTCGCGCGCGTCCCACGCCTGCTGCGCCAGCCGGTCGGCGACCGCGTCCGCCTGCGCCTGCCCGGCGCGCTCGGCAATGCAGATCACCGCGGTGCCGGCGTCGGGCATGTCGGCCAGCGCGAAGCCACCGAACACCGTCGCCGCGAGAACCTCGCCCGTTTCCTCCGCCGCGCGCGCGGTGGCGATCATCCCGGCCATCGGCTCGTCGTCGGTGCCCTGGCGCAGGGTCTGGGACAGCACCGGCGTCTGTCGCCAGACCATCATCGGGTCGGCCTCGCCGCGCAGCTTGCGGAACAGGATCTCGCCGACCTGGGTGCCGACCTCGTACATGTCGACGTGCGGGTATGTCTTGTAGCCGATCAGCGCGTCGCAGTTGGCGACCATCTGCTCGGTGAGGTTGCAGTGCAGATCGAGCGTCACGCAGATCGGCGTGGTCGGCGCGATCTCGCGGATGCGGGCCAGCAGCGTGCCCTCGCCGTCTGGCGTGCTTTCCGCCACCATCGCGCCGTGCAGGTCCAACATGATCGCATCGCAGCCCTGCGCCACGGCATCGAGGATCTGCTGGCTCAGGTGTTCGTACGCGTCGGCCTGGACCGGGCCCGACGGCATCGCCTCGGCCGCCACCGGCGTCACGATCTCCGCCCCGGCGGCGCGCGCCAGCTTGAAGTAGGCCGCCAGCGTCATGTTGGTGTTCTCGTAGGCGGTCACCACATCGTCGCCGTAGTACAGCCCCCACGCCTCGAACCGCGCCAGGTCGGTCGGGATCGGCGAGAAGGTGTTGGTCTCGTGTTTCATCATCGCGATGACGACGCGCATGCGCAGGGCCTCACGTGGCAGGGGATCGGACGTCGCCCAGACTACACGCTGGCGCGCGGGCGGCGGAATAGGTGTCGGCGATGGTTGGCGTCGCTAGACCGGCGGCTTGGGGTCCTCGTCCATCCGGTCCTTGTGGTGGTTCTCGATCTCGCCGATGTGGCCGAAATCGTAGGCGCTCTGGCGGATATCGAGCGTGCGCTCGTCGACCCATTCATCGGTGACGTTGATGGTGCGGACGTAAAGCCAGTGCGCGGTCAGCACCAGCGACCACGCCGCGATTGGCCAGAACAGCCACCACGCGATCCCGGTGACCAGGTTGAAGGCGAAGAGCAGGCCGGTGACGACGAAGAAGGCCAGACCGTGCTTGCGCAGTTCGGGCTCGCCGCGCCCCTGGCCGCCGGTACCGCCGATGGGCGTGAACGGCATGGCCTAGTCGTCCTCCTGCCGCTCCCGCAAGGTCGGGTAGGCCTTGGCGATCGACACCACGCGCAGGATGTAGCGCAGCAGGACCAGCGCGATCACCACCATGAAGATCTTGTCGATCGTCGGGGTGCCCGGCGGGAAGCCCTGGAACAGCAGGTAGCCCAGGACCCCGAGCGGCGCCGCCATCATGTAGCACGCGGCGAAGACGTGCTTGGTGAGCGCGAGCACGATGGCGCCGATCGCGATCGAGGCGCAGAAGACGGAGACGACCTCGGATCGTCCGAACGGCAGCGTTTCGTTCAGAGACAGTACCGCCATGACGCCGAAGATCAGCGTCATGAAGCTATTGAACGCGAGGAACTCATGGTCGGCCTGACTACGTGTCAGCCGGCCGACCGGCACGAAGTACGGGGTCTTCTGGTCGTCCCAGACGTACCGCTTGATCAGACGTTCCCAGTCCATGTCCCGCCCATCCGGGCCGCCGCGCCGTCACCAAGACGTCGCGGCACTTGGCAACCGGGTATCAAACGCCCTTCACGTTGGCGTTCTCGTCGACCTCGTCCATGACGTCGTCCGAGAGGCCGTAGTCGATCTGCAGGCGCTCCTTGCCCTCGATCTTGGTGTCTTCCTCGGGCCATTCAAGGGTCGACAGGTCGAATCGCGCGTCCTGCGGCGCCATCAGCGCGACGAAGGTCTGCAGCCAGACCGCGATGCCGGCGATGAACGCGACGATCAGCCCGAGCAGCAGCACCGACTTGATCGCGAAGCGATACGGAATGCCGATCTGCGAGGCCGAGATCTCGTTCATCGCGTACGAGGTGTGCACCCAATCCGCGCAGAAGTAGATGATGGTGGCGCAGAACGGCATCATGAACAGCGTGACGCCCCAGAATTCCAGGCGCAGCTTGTTGCGGAAGTTGAGATGCTCCCGCACCAGGTCCACCCGGACGTGGGTGTTCCAGATCATGCCGTAGCCGAGCACCAACGCGAACAGGCCGGTGTGGAAGTGCCACTCCATCTCCTGGAGGATGGTGGAGCCGAAGATCCCGCTGACATTCTGCACCAGCCAGTACTGCACCAGTGGCATCTTGCGCAGGATGGCGTCGATCATCGTGATGATCACCACCGGCAGGATCAGGAACCCGGCGTTGCGTCCGACGAAATCGACGAAGCCCTTCAGCTTCTCGTTGATGGCGACCGCCGTGCGCATCCACGGCGCCACATCCGGGTGCGAGTTGAGGTCGCGCGTGACGATCTCGTTGCTGGTCGCGTCCTGGGTGCTCATGGTTCAGCCCCGCCCGTACTTGCTTGTTTCGCTATGCATGGTTCTCTCAGACCTCCGCTAGCCGTAGGCCTGATGCATCATCCACAGCGCCGCGTCCGGGTAGGCAACCACGACCGCGACGGCGCAGACCTGCAGCACCACGAAGGGAATGATGCCCTTGTAGATGTTCTGGATCTTGATTTCCTTCGGTGCGATGCCCTTGAGGTAGAACAACGCGAACCCGAATGGTGGTGTGAGGAACGATGTCTGCAGGTTCACCGCGATCAGGATGATGAACCAGTAGGTGATGTCCTCCTTCGGCAGGTGATCGCCGAAGTCCAGGTTGGCCACCAGCGGCGCGAAGACCGGCAGCACGATCAGCGTGATCTCGATCCAGTCCAGGAAGAAGCCCAGCGCGAAGCAGATGAACATGATCAGGAACAGCAGGCCCCAGGAGTCGAGGCCGGCTTCCAGGATCAGATGCTCGATGATGTCGTCGCCACCCAGCGAGCGGTAAACGTACGCGAAGGACGTCGCCGCGATCAGGATGTAGAAGATCATCGACACCGTCTTGGCGCAGGACTGCGCCACCGACGACAGCACGCCCTGGCCCAGGCGACGGTTCACGACCGCCAGGATCAGCGCGCCGAACGCGCCCAGCGCACCGGCCTCCGACGGCGTCACGAAGCCGACCAGGATGCCGCCCTTGATCAGGCCGATCAGGAACACCGGCGGCAAGAACGCCTTCAGCAGCATCGGCAGCATCTGGCCGGGCTCGACCTTCAGCATCTCCGGCGGCAGCGGCGGGGCCATCTTCGGATTGATCGTCGCCCGCACCACCACGTAGATGATGTAGAAGCCGGCCAGGCACAGGCCCGGCAGCAGCGCCGCCATGAACACGTTGCCGACCGACACGCTCATCAGGTCGGCCATGATGATCAGCATGATCGACGGCGGGATCAGGATACCGAGTGTTCCCGATGCCGCGATCACGCCGCAGGCGAGTTCCTTGGAGTACTTCTGCCGCAGCATGGTCGGCAGCGCCAGCGCGGTCATCATCGTCACCGAGGCGCCGATGATGCCGGTCATCGCGGCCAGGATCGTGCCCATGATGGTGACGGCGAGAGCCAGGGCACCGGGTACCCGCTTCAACAGAACTTGGACGCAATAAAGCAGATTGTTGGCGACGCCGCTGC
>CAZVLI010000325.1:2528-5321 GCA_964627965.1 uncultured Rhodospirillales bacterium | reverse complement strand
CCCCCTCGCGCATCTTACGCGAGGGGTTGCGACCACATGCAAGTGAGCAGTTCTGCGCAGCCTATACGCCGAGGAAGAGCCAATCGATCGCCCGGACAATCTTCTCGCGCTCCTCAGCGATGTTGCCGACCACCGCCCCAAGCGCCTTGAGCGGAACATTGGTCAGCGACGGCACCAAGAGGCGAAATCGTTCGCTGCCGACGTCGACTGTAGGTAGCAGTCGGCCGGGTGCCGCAGGCATCGCCGCGAACGGGGCGAGAAAGGCAATCACGCGATCCGGCCCTGCTTCCGCCAGGTCGTGCTGCAACACGACTACGTAGGGAAATGCCCGTCGCGCCGCCGCTACCGGGTTGCGGTAAACGTCATACTGCATCGCCGGACTTGGCGAGATGCCGGCGCAGCATCTCCGTCGGCGATCCGTGCTCGGTCACGTACGCCGCGTATGCCGATAGATCCTTGCGAATCTCAGCTCTAAGCTCTTCTGCGTCCGGCCCACGACCGTCCGCGGCGAGGCCGGCGCCATCGTTGCGCAGGTCGACCATGTCGATCCTCCTGCCGTGTTCGTTCGGTAACGAGGATGGGTACTCGGCCAGGAGAGGTCAAGCCAGGGCTAAGTCAGGTAGTCGAGCAGGACCTCGCCGTAGGGCAGGGTCAGGTCGGCGATGAAGTGGCGGCCGGTGACGATCTTGCGGACCGGCAGATCGGCGACCGGCGCGTTCACGTGCGGGATCAGGTGCAGCCGGGCCGGCCCGGACCACGAGCCCTTCACCGTGACGTCGGTCAGGTTGTACTTCACCAGCTGCGCGATGGCCGGCTTGCCGTCGACGTCGGGGATCAGCTTCAGGTTGACCTGCATCTTGGTCAGCGCGGCCTGGGTCTTCGACAGCTCGCGCGCCTGGCTCTCCCACTTGTAGGCCATCGAGCCCATCGCCACCTGCACGCCGGAGTAGTCCAGCGTGCCGGTCAGCGTGTCGACCTTCACCTCCATCACCGGGTGCGCGTACTTCTTCGGGAAGCCCCAGATCTCGCGGCCGGCGGCGATCGGCGGATCGTCGTCGAGATACATCTGCGCCACGAAGTTGCAGGGCTGGCCCTCGTAGCTGCACGGGATCACCACGCCGCTTTCGGTGTAGTCGCCGAAGCCGGAACTGTCCGGCATCTTGATCCACTCGTAGAACACCTGGTTGGAGGGATCGGGCACCAGCGGCTCGGGCACGGCGGCGCGGATCGCGTCCGGGTCGCTCTCGTAGATGATGATCATGTACTCGCGGTCGACGAACCGGTACGGCCCATGCGGGTAGCTCGGCACCGACGCCGGCATCGACGGCAGGGAGAGGATCTGGTCGACATTCATCGCGGATGCACCTTCCGGTCAGAGGAACTTGGCGGCGATATCGGTGGAGGACTCGACGCCGACCTTGTCGTAGTGCGCATCGAGAAAGGCCTCGCCGCGTTGGCGGCCGGTCTCGTGCAGCGACATCAGGAAGTCCCAGTCGGCATTGAGCTTGGACGACACGCCGAGCTGGCCCAGCACGTCCTCGGCGTCGACGGTGTGGATCAGGATCTTGTGCAGCCGGCCGCCGCCATCGTAGCCGTCGTCGATCAGCCGGGTGACGAAGTCGATGACCCGGATCTCGCGCATCAGCGAGGAGTTGAAGCTGAGCGTGTTAATCCGGTCCATGATCGCCTGCGCGGTCTTCGGCACCTCGGGGATGTTCAGCGGGTTGAGCTGGATGATCAGAACGTCGCGGCAGTCGGTGTGATAGAACAGCGGGTAGAGCGGCGGGTTGCCCATGTAGCCGCCGTCCCAGAAATACTCCCCGTCGATCTCGACCGCCTGGAACATGAACGGCAGGCAGGCCGAGGCCAGCACCGCGTCGATGGTGACGTCGTGTTCGTCGAAGACACGGATCTTGCCGGTCATCACGTTCGAGGCGCAGATGAACAGCTTCACATTGGTGCAGACGTGCAGCGCATCGCAGTCGACAACCGCCTCCAGCACCTCACGCAGCGGATTGTAGTTGGTCGGGTTGAGCTGGTACGGCGACAGCATCCGCGTCATCGCCTCGAAGGCGACGAAGGTCGGCGAGTTGTCCATCGTGCCGTTGATGCCGAGGAACTTCTCGATCGGCGACGGCTGCAGCGGCGAGTAGCGAGCGGCGTCGGAAATCCGTTTCCAGAAGTCGTGCAGCGCGGCGCGCGCGCCGGCGGCGCCGCCCTTGGCCAGGCCCGACGCGGTGACCGCGGCGTTCATCGCGCCGGCCGAGGTGCCGACAATGCCGTCGACCTCGAAACAGTCCTCCTCCAGCAGCCGGTCGATGACACCCCAGGCAAAGGCGCCATGCGCGCCGCCACCTTGCAGCGCGAGATTCAGCGGCTTGCGGTTGCGCGTCCCGCCAGCGGTCTTCGCCATGCCTAGCGCGCGGTCCAGCCGCCGTCGACCGGCAGGGTCGTCCCGGTGATCGAGGCCGCCGCGTCGGTCGACAGGAACACCGCCAGGCCGCCGATCTCCTCGGTGGTGGCGAACTTCTTGGTCGGCTGGTTGACCAGCAGCACGTCGCGGATCACCTGCTCCTCCGACATGCCGTGCGCCTTGGCCTGGTCGGGGATCTGCTTCTCGACCAGCGGCGTCCAGACGTAGCCCGGACAGATCGCGTTGGCGGTGATGCCGAGCTCGGCGGTCTCCAACGCCGTCACCTTGGTCAGGCCGACGACGCCGTGCTTGGCGGCGACGTAGGCCGACTTGTAGGCCGAGGCGACGAGGCCGTGCGCCGAGGCAACGTTGATGATCCG
>CAZVLI010000325.1:0-2518 GCA_964627965.1 uncultured Rhodospirillales bacterium | reverse complement strand
CCCTTCGCCTTCATCGACGGCAGCGCGGCCTTGGTGGTGTGGAAGGCCGAGGACATGTTGATCGCGATGACCTGGTCCCAGCGCTCATCCGGGAACTCCTCGATCGGCTGCACGTGCTGGATGCCGGCGTTATTCACCAGGATGTCGCAGCCGCCCCACTGGTCGATCACGTTGGCGACCATCGCCTGGGTCTCGTCCGGCTTCGACATGTCGGCGGCGCCGAACATCACCTCCGCGCCGGTCTCCTTCGGCAGGCTCTCGAGCAGCGCCTGCGCCTCGTCGTTCAGCTTGCGGCCGTTCAGCACCACGCGAGCGCCGGCCTTGGCCAGCGCGGTGGCGATGCCGAGCCCGATCCCGCTGGTGGACCCGGTCACGATGGCGACTTTTCCGTTCAGCATGCAGCTCGTCCTCGATGCGCGGCCGGCTCGGACCGCGATTTGTGCACCGCACAACGGTGCGCGTCATTCAACACAAACGCAAGCGAAAACGAGCGATAATTACTTTGTATTATTGAGATTTCATTGCTTTTCTAAGTCTTATTCAAGTCGCTGCGATGCACAAATATGTCGCATCTCGCTCATTTACTGCGCGATTGACCTTGCGCGCGACGCACCTTGTGGCCACGCCGCGGACAATGCGACGCTTGCCTAGGCACATAGCGAGAGGATGTGACGATGAACGATGCAACGGGCGTTTCGCCCGGCTGCCTGGACGGGGTGCGTGTGCTCGATCTGACGCAGTTCGAGGCCGGCCCGTCGTGCACGGAGGCGCTGGCCTGGCTCGGCGCGGAGGTCGTGAAGGTGGAGCGGCCGGGTGTCGGCGACCCGGGGCGACGCTCCTTCGGCTCCGTCGACGGGTCGGACTCCTGGTACTTCCTGCTGTTCAACGCGAACAAGAAGTCGATCACCGTCGACATGAAGAGCCCGGAAGGCATCGATCTGGTGAAGCAGCTCGCGGCCAAGGCCGACGTGTTCATCGAGAACTTCGCGCCCGGCGCGATCGAGCGGCTCGGCCTCGGCTACGACGACATCAAGGCGGTCAATCCCGGCATCATCTACGCCCAGGTGAAGGGCTTCGGCACCGGCAGCCCGTTCGAGAAGAACCTCGCCTTCGACATGATCGCGCAGGCCTGCGGCGGCATCATGAGCGTCTCGGGCGAGCCCGACGGTCCTCCGGTGAAGCCGGGCCCGACGCTGGGCGATACCGGCACCGGCATGCTGCTGGCGATCTCCATCCTCGGCGCGCTCTACCGCAATAAGAACACCGGCAAGGGTGAGCGGCTCGAAGTCGCGATGCAGGACGCGATGCTGCACTACATCCGCGTCTCCTTCGCCGCGATGGCCGCGACCGGCCAGCCGACGCCGCGCATGGGCGCCAAGCTGGCCTCGGGCGCCAATCCGCCGTGCGGGATCTATCCGTGCAAGCCGGGGGGACCCAACGACTATGTCTACGTGTTCACCAGCCGCGCCAACCCGGACCACTGGCGCCGCCTGATGGGCGTGATCGGGCGCGAGGACCTGCTCGGCAATCCCGACTTCGACACCAAGGAAGCGCGGGCGGAGCGCGAGGACGAGATCGACGAGATGCTGGCCAAGTGGACGCGCGACTACACCAAGCACGAGGCGATGGAGATCATCGGCAAGGCCGGCATCCCTGCCGGCGCGGTGCTCGACACCGAGGAGTTGCACCAGGACGACAACTTCGTCGAGCGAGGCATCATGCAGGTCATGGATCATCCGACGGCGGGCGACTTCCGCATGGTCGGCTGGCCGGTGCGGCACGGTGGCGCCACCCCGCCGCTGAAGCCGGCCCCGCTGCTGGGCGAACACAAGGCCGACGTCCTGGGCAACTGGCTTAGCCTGAACGACGCGGCGATCAAGCAACTCGAAGACAAAGACGTGATCTAGGGGACGGAGGAAAGACGACGATGGCGGAACTGACGGGCTCGGAAATCCTGGCCAAGGCACTGCGCAACGAAGGCGTGGACGACCTGTTCTTCATCATGGGCGGGCCGATGATCCTGGCCGAGGGGTCCTGCGTGAAGGAGGGCATCCGGCCGATCGACGTCCGCCACGAGCAGGCGGCGGCGATGATGGGTCAGGCCTACAGCCGGCTGCTGCAGAAGCCGAGCGTGTGCATGGCGGCCAGTGGCCCGGGCGTGACCAACCTGATCACTGGCCTGTGCAACGCGCTGATCGACTGCGCGCCGGTGGTGGCGATCGGCGGTTCAAGCCCGATCAGCCAGTTCGGCCGCCAGGTCTTCCAGGAGATCGACCAGGTCGCGATCCTGAAGGGCTGCGTGAAATGGGCCGACCGGGTGGTCAACCTGAAGCGCATCCCGGAGCAAGTGAACGCCGCCTTCCAGCACGCCATGACCGGCAAGCCCGGTCCGGTCTACCTCGATTTCCCGGGCGACATCCTCTACGGCAAGATCGAGGAGTCGGAGGTCGACTGGTCGCTCAGCGGCCGGCCGCTGCTAAACGCGCGGCCGATGGGCGACCCGGAGCGTGTCGCCGAA
>CAZVLI010000324.1:0-5337 GCA_964627965.1 uncultured Rhodospirillales bacterium | reverse complement strand
ACGCTCGATATCGACGACCTGCCGGCCGTGCCGGTGGCGGACGCCGTACCGGTCGAGCCACCGCCGCCGCCCGTAGTCGCCAAGGGCGCCGTCGTGGCGGAGAACGTACCGACCTGGCGACGGTTCGCGGTCGCCACCCCGCTCACCGATGGCGCCATGATCGCCGTCATCATCGACGATGTCGGTCTGAACGCGGCGCGCACGCGGGCGAGCTCTGAGTTCAGCAGTCGCTCGTCTCCGGGCGACCATCGATCTGCCACGCCCGCTGACGCTCTCGTTCCTGCCGTACGGTGTCTATGCCGAGCCGCTGGCGCTGGAAGCTCGCCAGGCCGGTCACGAAGTGATGCTGCACTTGCCGATGCAGCCGGAGGACGCGGCGGAAAACCCCGGGCCCAAGGCCCTGCGCGTGGGCCTGTCGCAAGCCGAGCTGGCCGACCGGCTGACCTGGTACTTGGACCACCTCAGCGGCTACGTCGGCGTCAACAACCACATGGGCAGCCGGTTCACGCAGGACAGCGACGGCATGGCGCTGGTGATGCGCGAGCTGCGGCGGCGCGGGCTGCTGTTCGTGGACTCGGTGACGCACTCGCGCTCCGTCGCGCTGAAGACCGCGCGGCGGATGGGGGTGCCGTCGCTGGCGCGCGACATCTTCCTCGATAACACCATCGATGCCCGCCACATCGCGGCACGGCTGGCCGAGGTCGAGGAGATCGCCCGCCGCACCGGCCAGGCCATCGCCATCGGCCATCCGCACTGGGCGACGGTCGAGGCGCTTGAGCGTTGGCTACCGACGCTGCGCGACAAGGGCTTCACCCTGGTGCCGGTGAGCGCGATCCTGCGCCGACGGTTGATGGGCTGACGATGCGCTGGCTCCTGGCCAGCCTGCTCTTCGTGGCGCTGCCGGCGGCGGCGCAGATCGCCGACGACCCCAGCCGGCCGCTCGGCGCCGCTCAGTGGCTCCGAAGCGACGATCCGAACGGCGACGGCCTGTTCGACCGGCCGCGACAGGTGCTCGACGTCGAGGCACAAGGTGGAACCGCGAGTTTCTGGGTGCGACTGGGCGAGCTGGCCTTTCGCTCGCCGTTGGTGCTGGGCGGCCTGGCGCAGCGCAGCGGGCTGTCGTGCGACACCTGCCACAGCGGCGGACACGCCAATGTCGGCTTCGACGTGCCGCTGGTCTCCGACCGGCCGGGCAATGCCGACGTGACGACGGTGGTCTTCAGCCACCTGGCCGACGACGGGCTCGACAATCCCGTCAACATCCCGACGCTTCGCGGCATCGCGCGGACCGCGCCCTACGGTCACGACGGCCGCATTTCCAGCCTGCGCGACTTCGTGCGCGAGGTGATCGTGCTGGAGTTCGAAGGGGCAGAACCGCCGCCGTGGCTGCTGGACGGCATGCTGACCTACCTGCGCCAGTTGCGGCCGCCGCCGGTTCCCGCGCTCGGCGCGGCGGCGCGGCGGGGCGAGGCGCTGTTCCGCCGGCCGGGTCAGACGGGACCGGCTTGCGCCGCCTGTCATGTTCCGTCGGCCGGCTTCGTGGATCGGCTGCAGCACGACATCGGCACCGACGGGTATTTCGACACGCCGAGCTTGCGCGAGACCGAAGACACGGCGCCCTACGGCCACGACGGGCGCTTCGCGGACCTGGATGCCGTCATCGACCACTTCGACCGGCTGCACGGCCATGGATTTTCCGGCGAGGAGCGCGCGGACTTGCGCGCCTACCTGGATGCCATCGGCCGGGGTTGGGGCCGGGAGCCGGTCACGTTCGCGGCCGACTGGCGCCGGCTCACCGCCTTCCTGGCACTGCTGCGCCCCGGCGCGGAGTCGGCACCACCGGATGGCTTGCTGTTTATTGTTAACGCATTACGACGAGAACTTGAGGTAGTTCATCAGCGCTTCTCGGGGCTGCCGACCGAACAGGCGGCCCTGGTCGACCTCGCCAGACAGCTGAAATCGCTCGGCACGACGATGATCGGCGACGACGAGCCTGGGTTCCTCCGGCGGCTCGCGGCCCTGGAGCAGGCGTTCGAGACCGCCGGGCGAACGCTGGCCGCCGCCGCAGGACGGTCGCTCTACGACCCCGACAGGCTCCGCGCGGCCCTGGGCGGCTAGAGCGCGTTCTCGTAGAGGTCGAAGTCCTTGGCAAAGATCTGCTCGATCCTGCGCCGTTGCGCCGGGCTCGGCCGATAGCCGCCCTTGCGCCGTGTCCGGTTGACGACGACGTTGTCCCGCGCCGCGACCTCGCGCGGCGGCAGACCGCACATCTCGTAGACCTCGTCGATGCCGCGGTTCAGGTTCTCCAGGCGATAGATGCGGGTCAGCAGGACGTTGCCGTCATCGTCGGCGACGTCGCCCCACATCGGTGCCGTGTGGGTGGTGAAATGCAGCGAAATCGGGCGCAAGTTCGTCGGACTGCGCGGCGCCTCTTCCAGCACATCGAGAAACAGGTCGAATGCCCGGCCGGTGGTCACCGGCACGCGGCGCAGGCGCATGAACACGTCGAGATGCTTGCGCAGGCCACGCATCCCGGTTTCCCAGAACAGATAGTAGAACATGCTGACGCACCTGGAGACCGGCTCGCGCGCGAAGGCGAAACTGACCATATCGTCCCAGGTGTCGGGGTAGAGGTAGGTCTTCGCAAACAGGCTGCGGCGGAACTGATAGTTCCCCAGCACCATGCGGTAGTTGTTCAGGATGTCGTTCCAGGCTGACTGATCGGCCTGGAGAAAACACTCCGGGCGATTGCCGCGATCCACCGTCAGGTAGTGCGGTTCAAGCAGTTGCCGGGTCGAGATTCCGGCGGATTTCTTGACATGTAGCCAGAAGAAGGCGGGTTGCATCCGCGCCTGCCATTCGTTGTGTGTGCCCATCGGCACCGGCCGTTGCGTCTGCCGGTGCGCCCATTGGGGCTATTTATGTCACAACGAGCGACATAACGCACTACTCATTTGACGCACTGCTGATATGCGTGCGCCAGGCTCGCTCCTGGGCGGGAGCGCTAGTAGCTGCCGGTCGGTTGTTCGAACAGGGCGTTCAACGCGGCTTCGTTGACCGTCACCTCGTAGCTATTGGCCAGCTTGGTCTGGAACTGATTGCGGATGTCGTCAGCAATCGACTGGCCGACGAGCTGCGTGATGCGATCCATCTCCGCCTGCGCCTCACCCACATTCGCGTCCTTGACCTCGTCCAGGCGCGCGATCACGCGGCCGTTGCCGGCGGCGTTGGCGCCGACGACGATGGTGCCGGGCGCGGCGGCGAATAGCGCCTCCACGGCGTCCGTACCGAAACCGGCCTGGGCCGCGAAGTCGGTCCGCAGCAGGGCCTCGGTGGTGGTCAGCGTGCCGCCGACATCGGCCTGCAGCGCCTCCAGGCCGGCGCCGCCGCGGGCGCGTTCGGCCAGTTCGGCGATCTTCTTTTCCGCCGCCTGCTTGCGTTGCTCATCGGTCCAGTCGGCGAGCACCGTCTCGCGTACCTCGCTCAGCGGCCGGATGGCCGGATCGGTGATGCCGTCGACCCGAACCAGGAAGTAGTCGTTGTTCTCCGACTCCAGCAGCCGCGGCTCGTCGCCGGGCTGCGCCGTGAACGCCTCTTCCAGGAACAGCTGACCGGAGGGCAGGTCGGGTACGGCATTGCCTTCACGATCGGCACCACGCTGATCGATCGCGGTTACCCGCGTCAGGGTCAGCGAGAACTCGCCCGCGACTTCCTCCACCGCAGCGCCGCCGGCGAAGGCGTCCTCGACGCGATTGGCGACCTCGTACATCAGGTCCGCCGCCTTCACGAGGCGCAGCTCGCGCGAGACGTCGTCGCGCACCTCCTCGAAGCTCTTGGTGCTGGCCTCGGCGACGACCTTGGAAACCCGGAACAGGTGCCAGCCGAGATCGCTCTGCACCGGTGCCGACACGCCGCCCTCGGACAGCGCGAAGATCGCATCCACCACGTCCTGCGGCAGGGGCAGGGCGGTTGGCGTCACCACGCCCAGCGCGGTCGAGTCCGGATCGGTACCGGCCATGTCCCTGGCGGCGTCGTAGAAGTCCATCCCGCCGGCGATCGCCTCGGCGATCTCCTGCGCCTTGTCCTCGCTGTCGACCAGGATCTGCTCGACCTCGCGCCGCGCCTCGACCGAGTATTGCGCGATGGAGTCGTTGTACGCCTCGCGCAGCTCGTCCTCGCTGGCGGCGACCTCATCCAGGAGATCCTCCGGCTTCAGCGTCAGGAAGCTGACGGCACGGTATTCCGGCGCCGTGTAGCGGGCCGCGTGGTTCTGGTGATAGGCCGCCAGCGTCTCCTCGTCCGGCGGCGTCACGTCGGCCAGTTCGGTATCCGGCAAGGTCAGCACAGTCGCGACGCGACGCTCCTGCTGATAGCGGTAGAACGTTTCTGCCAATGCCTTGGGCGGGTTCACGCCGACGGTGAGGCCGTTCAGGAGCTGCGCGCGAGTCATGTCGCGCCGGGTCGCTTCCAGGAACATCGGCTCGGAAAAGCCGTTCTCGCGCATCAGGTTCTCGAACCGAAAACGGTCGAAACGGCCGAACTCGTCCTGGAAGGCCGGGTTGTTGCGGATCTCCGACGACAGGGCGCTGTCGGGGACAGTCATGGCGAGTTCCCGGGTCGCCTCGTCGAACAGGCCGCGGGCGATCAGTTGGCGCACGGTGGTCTGCAGCAGGCCCATCTGGCGCGCCTGCTCGGCATCGAACTGCGGGCCGAACTGCAATTGCAGCCGGCGCAGGTCGCGGTTGAAGGCGGCGGCCACCTCGTTGGCGGTGAAGTCGCGCTCGCCGACGCTGATCACGCCGGAGGTCGACTGGGCGCGAAAGATGTCGCCGATGCCCCAGACGGCGAAGCTCGCCACCAGGACCATTAGGAAGATTCGCACCACCCAGGTGCCGGCACTCGTGCGCAGTGCGTTCAGCATGTCCGGTTCCATCCCTGTCGCAGCCGGGCGCGCACTATATGGGCGTGCGCGAGTCCGTCGCAAGGCGCCATCTGGCACCCGTTCCGGCGATCTGCTACATCGGCGCGGACCGACCGGGAGGAGCCCTTGGCCAACACCATTACGCCGCTGATCGCCGGCAACTGGAAGATGAACGGGCTGGTGAAGCCTGGCCTGGCGCAGATCGAGGCGCTGACCAAGCTGACCGCACGCAAGCGCGGCATCAAGGCCGACATCCTGCTGTGCGTGCCGTTCACAATGTTGCCAGCGGCCTGTGACCAGCTGAAACGCAACCGCATCGCGGTCGGCGGCCAGGGTTGCCACGCTTCGCCCAGCGGCGCGCATACCGGCGACATCAGCGCGGAGATGCTGGCCGACGTCGGCTGCAAGTACGTGAT
>CAZVLI010000323.1:0-5337 GCA_964627965.1 uncultured Rhodospirillales bacterium | reverse complement strand
GGCTGCGCGACGCGCCGGGCGACGTCGACCAGATCCTGCGCGACGGCGCCGACCGGGCGCGCGCGATCGCCGCGCCGATCCTTGAAGAGGTTTACGATATCGTCGGCTTCCTGCGCTGACGGCCCTGGCGATCCGGCCAGGGACGCCTATGTGCTAGGGCGGGCAGCGAGGCAATCGAATGCGTGAACGGATCAGTGCCGGCGTGGACAAGCTGAAGCCGTCGACCGGGCGTGGTCGGACGGCCTGGATCATCGGCGCGGTCGTGCTTGTGATCCTGGTGCTCTACTACCCGGTCGGCATGATGCTGACCCACACGATCGACGACGACACCGAGTTCCGCGCCCCGGCCGAGCTCGACCCGGACGCCGGCAGCCACGCCGTGGCGATGGCGGCCGCGCTGATCGACCGCGAGGTCAACCAGTATCGCTGGGTCGCCAACGATCCGTTCTTCTTGCCGCCCGCAGCGCTCGACAACATGCCGAACTACCAGCAGGGCATCGTGCAGGCAATCGGCCGCTTCGCCTTCGAGCTTGTGGACCAGATCGGCCGCACCCGCGGCTCCAGCCAGACCGACAAGGACCTGCAGGAGGCTTCCGGCCAGTTGCAGTATCGCGGCGACGTCTGGATCTTCGACCTGTCGACCTCGCTGGCGCCGACCACGACGTCGGAGGCGCGCTACCGCGCCGCGCGGCGTTCGCTGCTGGCCTACAACACCCGTCTGGCGGCCGGCGAGGCGACCTTCGAGCGGCGCTCCGACAACCTGTTGGCGACCATCGACCGTTTCGCGCTCGATCTCGGCGCCACCTCGGCGGCGCTGGACGAGCACATCGCCCAGCACTCCAGCGACATCATCGACTTCCAGGCCGACAACCTGTTCTACACGGTGAAGGGCCAGACCTACGCCTACTACCTCCTGCTGCGTGAGCTCGGCCGCGACTACCAGAACCTGATCGCCGAGCGCGAGATGACCAATGCGTGGGCGCAGCTCCTGGAGGAGATGCGCTACGCGGCGGAGCTGTCGCCCTGGGTGGTGATCAACGGCGACCCCGACGCGCTGATGCGGCCCAGCCACCTCGCGGCGCAGGGGTTCTACGTCCTGCGTGCCCGCACCAAGTTGCGCGAGATCACGAACATTCTCTTGAAGTAATATAGATCGCCGCCACGCTTGGCCGCCCGGCCGGCGCGTGGCAGCATCTTGTGGAACTGGGGGAGGCCCGCCATGAGCGCGCAACAGCACGCTCCAACTGGAGAGCAGGCCGTGTCCTGCTGGGCACGGCCATGAGCGCGCCGGACACAAACGCGCCCGAGCGCCGCTATCGCAAGTTTCTCGTGGTCGTCGACGATACGCCGGAGTGCCGCGTCGCGCTGCGCTTCGCGTCGCTGCGCGCCAAGAAGACCGGCGGCGGCGTGGTGCTGCTCTACGTCATCGAGCCGGCCGACTTCCAGCACTGGGTCGCGGTCGAGAAGCTGATGGCGCAGGAGGCGCGCGAGGAGGCCGAGGAACTGCTCCAGGGCCTGGCCGCCGAGGTCAACGGCTTCGCCGGCATCATGCCCGAGTACCGCATCCGCGAGGGCAAGACCCAGGAGCAGATCCTGCAGCTCCTGGAAGAGGAGCCGGACATCCGCGTGCTGGTCCTCGGCGCCTCGCCCGAGAAGGAGGGCCCGGGCCCGCTGGTGCAGGCGCTAGCCGGACAGATGTCGGGCTCGATGCGCGTGCCGGTGACGGTGGTGCCGGGCTCGATGACCCCGGAACAGATCGTCGAAGTGACCTGAGGACCGCGACCCTGGCCACCTCCCCGTTCACCGTCTTCGCCACCATCGTGGTGCCGGAGGAGCATATGGACCGGTTCGAGACCGCGTTGCTGGCGCACCGCGAGCGCGGTCTGCGCGACGAGCCCGGCACGTTGCAGTTCGAGGTTTCGCGCCCGGCCGACGGCGAGAACTGCTTCAAGCTTTACGAAGTCTACGAGGACGGCGCCGCCTTCGAGGTGCACCGCACCGCCGACAGCAACCGCCTGCTCGCCGCCGATATCCAGGGCATCGAGACGCAGGTCTATGCGTCGTGGTGCCTCCGGCTTCATTGAGGGAAACCACGCCGCCATGCTGACGCTCTACCAGTCGCCCGGGTCCAGCTCGATGGCGGCGCACATCGCGCTGCACGAAGTCGGTGCCGAGTTCGAGAGCCGGTGGCTGTCCTTCGCGCAGAAGGAGCATCGCGGCGACGCTTTCCGCCAGGTCAATCCGGAGGGCAAGGTGCCGGCGCTGCTCATCGACGGCCGGTTGCTGACCGAGGTCGCGGGCATCCTGTTCTACATCGCCCGTCGCTATCCGGAAGCGAAGCTGCTGCCCGAGGATATCGAGGGCCAGGCGCAAGCGGTGTCGTGGATGTCGTTCATCGCCGCGACGATCCACCCGGCGCGGCAGATCGGGCCGGAACGCGTGCGCGAGGTCTTCGAGATCGCGGAGCGGCGCCTTGGCGACCGCGACTGGGCGCTCGGCGACTACTCGGTGGTCGACATCCATCTGTTCCGGCTGTTCTGGCGCGCCTGTGGCCCGGCCGGCCCGTCGGCGCTGCCGCTGCCGGGCCTGGGCGCGCACTACGCGCGCATGATGTCGCGGCCGGCGGTCAAGAAGACCATCGAGGTCGAAAGCGGCGTCGGCTACGAGCTACCCGCCTAGCGGCAACAGGTGGCGTCGTCGCCGCGCGCCCGAGCTTCCTGCACCGGCGGGCACGGCACCGAGCCGTAAGAGCAGTAGACGCAGCAGTCCCCGGCCAGCGGCTTCAGGACCGCGCCGCATCCGGCGCAGTCGTAGAAATACTGGCAACTGTCCGTCGGCATCTCGTCGGTCGACTGGTGCCCGCAGTTCGGGCAGGTCAACGTCGAGCGACGCTCGATCACTGCGCCTTCCATAGGCTCGCCAGGTAGCGGTTCAGCTCCAACTCGTACATGCGAACGAGCCCGGCCAGCGTCAGCCCTATGGTGGCGATGCCGAGCGCGGCGAGGCCGAGCTGACTGGGCCGCCGGCGCGTCGCGATCCACCAGCCCGCGACGACCGCGATGCTGGCGCCGGCCAGCAGATAGGGGCCGACGGTCACGAAGATCGCCAGGTGGGACAGCCAGGCGCCGCCGAGCCCGATCAGGGACAACGCGATCGGCAGCACGCAACAGGAAACGCCGAGCAGCGCCGCACCGGTTGCCGCGAGCCCGAGTCCGGGCAGCATGTCGGCGGACTTGCGTCCACCAGCGCCGCCCGGCTGATTGAATGCACTGGTCATGTCGTCACGCTACAATCTGTAGCCGCTACAGATTCAAGGTGAATTCGCATGGCCCCGAACACAGCGTCGCGAGACATCACCATCGGTGCCCTGGCGCGCCAGACCGGCGCCAAGGTCGAGACCGTGCGCTACTACGAGCGGGCCGGGCTGATGCCCGCGCCGCCGCGCGCCGAAGGCGGCCATCGGCGCTACGACGACACCCATGTGCGGCGCCTGTGGTTCATTCGCCGCGCCCGCGATCTGGGTTTCTCGCTCGACGACATTCGCCATCTGCTCGGCCTGGTCGACGACGACACCATGACCTGTGGCGAGGTCCACGCGACGGCAAGCGAGCACCTGGACGGGGTGCGCCGCCGCATCGCCGACCTGAGGCGGCTGGAAACGGTACTGGCCGACCTGACCGACCAGTGCAGCCGCGGCCAAACGCCGGCCTGTCCGGTGATCGACGCGCTGTTCGAATCTCCTCGCTAGAGGCGCCGTTGCCTCCGCCACGCACGTCGTGCCAACGTGCGCGCGTGAGCACAGACCGACACATCGTCTACGTCGTTTCGCCACCGCCGCCGCGCGACTGATCGCGTGGAGGCTCGGGGCGCCCTGAGCGCGCCCTGACTTCCTGGCAAGCGGAAACGTGATCCCGCGGGTGCCATCGCACGCGGGCGGGGCCTTTCCGCATTTCTGCTTCAACCGCCAAGGCATCCGCCATCGCGCGCGCGACGTCGCGCGTCCGCGGCCGCCGTGGCGTGCCGGAAGGGTTGCTCTCATGTCCAGACTTGGACCCACCGTCATTCTCAGCGTGTCGGCCGCGATGCTCATGCTCGGCGTCGGCATGATCGTCGCTTTGTTGCCGCAGCGCGTCTACGCGGCAACGGGCTCGCTGGAGGCCGTCGGCCTCGTCGCTTCGGTCTTCGCGGTCGCTTACCTGCTGGCCCAGATGCCCATTGGCGTCTTGTCGGATCGCATCGGCGCGAAGCCGCTCCTGATCGTCGGCTACGTCCTGTGCGGTCTCGCCGGGTTGATCTTCTATGGCTGGCGCGGTGCCGACGCCGTGCTGTTCGCCCGCGTCGTCCAGGGCGTCGGCGAGGCGCCGGTATGGGCCCTCGGCCCCGTCATCCTGTCGCTGGCCCGACCGCACACCAAGGGCCGCGAGATCGGCATCTACAACGCCGCCATCCATGCCGGCCTGATGTGCGGACCGATCGCGGGTTTCCTGCTGTCGCCGACGGGGCAGAGCCAGGCGCCGTTTCTGGTCTTCGCGGTGCTCGCCTTCGCCGCCGCGGCGATGACGATGGTCTGCCTGCCTGCGACCGCCGCACGTTCCACGGCGCGCCGGTCTACGGGCATCGGGAGCCTTGGTCGTCTCCTCGCGGTACCTGACCTCGGCGCGACGTTTGTCGGCATCGTTCTTTACGGCGCCGCCTACGGCACCTTCCTGACCGTGCTGCCGGCGAGCCTGACGCTGACGCATGGCTTCGATGCGCGCGCGGCCAGCGGCCTTTTCGTCGTCTTCTACGCGGCCATCGGCCTGTCGCAGCTTGTCGTCGGGCCGCTGTGCGACCGCTTCGGCCGGGCGCCGTTCATGGCCGGCGGCATGGTCCTCGCCTGTGCCGGTCTCGCGGCGTTTCCAGCGGTCGAGGGCGTTTCCGTCTATGTGCCGCTGGCCGCCGCCAGTCTTGGTCTTGGGGCGTTCTGCGTGGCGTCGCTGGCGGAACTTGCGGACCGCGTGCCGGTCGAGCTGCGCGGCGCGACGTCGGGCAGCTACTACCTCGCCTGGGGTCTGGGGTACGTCCTTGGCCCGCTCGGCATCGCCGCCATGAGCGCGAACGACGCACGGCTCGGCTATGACGTGCTGGCCGGCGCGCTCGCGCTTCAGGTGCTGGTCGCGTGGCGGCTGCGGCGGTGAGCGTCCGGCCTAGACCTTCGGCAGGCCGAAGATCTCCTGCGGTTGGGCGACGCCGCGCAGGGTGTGGACGCCCAGGCTTTGCAGGTTCGGCGCTTCGTCGGGGAGCTGCGCGACGAACGCGGCCGAGGCCAGGCCGGGGCGCGACAGCTCCTTGCACAGG
>CAZVLI010000322.1:0-5357 GCA_964627965.1 uncultured Rhodospirillales bacterium | reverse complement strand
CGAAGAAGACCATTTCGCCGGCGGTCGGGAGCTGCTCGACATAGCGCTGGAAGAACCACTGACCGCGCTGGACGTCGGATGGCTTGGAGAGCGCGACGACGCGCGCGGCGCGCGGGTTCAGGTGTTCCATGTAGCGCTTGATGGTGCCGCCCTTGCCGGCGGCGTCGCGACCCTCGAACAGCAGGACGAACTTCTGCCCGGTGTCCTGAACCCAGAGCTGCACCTTCAGCAACTCGGCCTGCAGCTTGGCCTTCTTGCGTTCGTAGGCGGCGCGGGCCATGCGCGTCGCGTAGGGGTACTCGCCGGTTTCGAAGGCGTGGCGGATCGCCTCCGGATCGTGACGCATCTGTGCCAGCTCGTGATGGCGTTCGGGATGTGCCTCGTCGTTGGCGGCCGGCGCCGTCGCGCTGGGCTTGGAAACCGGCTTGGCCGCAACCTTGGCCGCCGCCTTCGCGGTCGACCGGGCGGCCGGCTTGGCGGCGTCGGTATCGGCTGTGTTTGGCTTGTCGGTATCGGTACTCATGGCTCCGCCCCCATCGGTACGTGTATCAGCAAGAACATCGTCTGCCGTTTCGACGGGTTGTCATTGACCGTAATCAAAACGGCATCGGTCACGACGACGTCGCTCAGAAGCGATAACCGGCAGCGGGGTGCCTACCGGGCAGCAGCCGGTGGCCGAACAGCTTCTCGCGCATGGTGCCGGGTCGGTAGGCGGTCTTGAAGCGGCCCCGGTTCTGCAACTCCGGCACGATTAGGTCGACCAGGTCCTCGAAGCTCTCCGGCATCACCACGTAGGCCAGGTTGAAGCCGTCGATGCCGGTCTCGTCGACCCAGGCCAGCATCTCGTCGACGACTTCGGCCGGCGAGCCAACCAGCTTGGGGCTACGACCGCCGATGCCGGCATGCTCGGCCAGGCGTCGGACCGTCCAGTGCTTGTCGGGGTCGCCCTTCACGAGCTGCTCAAGCGCCGACTGGATCGCCTCCGTCTTCACCTCGGAAACGGTGTCGTCCAGTCCGACCTGGGACAGATCGACACCGAGCCAGCCCGACAGCAGCGCCAGCGCGCCCTCGTGGCTCATGTGGCGGAGGTACTCGGCGTGCTTGTCACGCGCCTCGGCGGACGTGCGACCGACGATCGGCGTCACCAGCGTGAGGATCTTCAGGTCATCCGGATCGCGGCCGAGCGCCGTGGCCCGCGCGCGGAGGTCCTGCACATAGCCGCGAACCGCCTCGCGGCTGCCGTTGACGAACACGCACTCGGCGTTGGCGGCGGCGAACTGGCGCCCGCGCGGCGACGCGCCGGCCTGGTACAGCACAGGCGTGCGCTGCGGCGACGGCTCGCACAGGTGCATGGCGTCGAGCTGGTAGTAGGGACCGTCGTGGCGCATGCGGCGCACTCGCGCCGGGTCGGCAAAGACCCCAGTTTCGCGGTCGGCGCGGACGGCGTCCTCGGCCCAGCTGCCTTCCCACAGCTTGTAGACCACGGCCATGTAGTCGTCGGCGACGTCGTAGCGCAGATCGTGGCCGGTCTGGCCCTTCGCGCCCATGCCCTTGGCCGCGCTGTCGAGATAGCCGGTGACGATGTTCCATCCGACGCGGCCGCCGGTCAGGTGGTCCAGCGTCGACATGCGCCGGGCGAAGGGATAAGGCGGCTCGAAGCTCAACGTACACGTGATGCCGAAGGTCAGATGCTCCGTGACCATCGCCATCGGCGGCACGATCAGGCTGGGATCGTTCACCGGCACCTGGATGGCGTTGCGCAGCGCCGCGTCGGGGCCGCCGCCAAAGACGTCGTAGACGCCCAGCACGTCGGCGATGAACAGCCCGTCGATCAGACCGCGTTCCAGCGTCCGCGCCAGATCGCACCAGTAGTCCAGGCGGTGGTAGTCGCGTGCCGTGTCGCGCGGGTGCGTCCACAGGCCGGGCGACTGGTGCCCGACACAGTTCATGTGGAAGGCGTTGATGAGGATTTCGCCGCTCATGCCGTCAGTCTAACCGTTCCGAAGCGACTTCAAACCAAAGCGGCGCGGGACGCCGCAAGGCAGACGCAATGAATAACGTTGGTCTAGAATGTCGGCATCGACGTGACACGAACGCGGGCGACCCTTTATGCGTGCGCCTTCAATCGATTTCGATCTGGGCCGGCTGGACCGGCAGGACCGTGTGGACGCATGGCGGAGTCTGCACCAGGATATCTACCACCTCGTTATCAAGGCGGACGCGCGGGACGCCGTTCACGCAAGCGCCCGGGTCTGGCATGCCGGCCCCCTGATCATCGGTCACCATCAACACAGTCCGTCGATCTGGGAGCGCACCGGTCCGCTGATCGGCAAATCGCCACAGGACATTCTGATCCTGCGACTCTACTTCCGTGGGAGCAGCGGCGTGATCTCCGGCGACGTGGAGAGCGAGCTAGCGCCCGGCGCCGTGTACCTGTTCGACTTCGCCCGTGAACGCCGCGAGATCACCGGCAGTGTCGAAGGCATCTCAATGGCCATTCCGCACAGCGCTCTCGGCTATGACCGGGCGAAGCACCCCGGCGCCCTCTCCTTCGACCTCAACAGCCCGGCCGGGCGCATGCTGCAGCCGAACATCACCGCGCTGTATCAGGCCGCAGGCGAGGCCGATGCGGACGAAGCCACGAAGCTCTCGGATGCCTTCGTGGCGCTGCTGCGAGCCCTGATCGCGCCACAACTCGGCGATGCGACCGATCGGGCACAGTTCGAGCGCGCGCGGGAGGTCGCCATGCGCGACTATGTCGAGCACCGCCTGCGCGGCCCGATGATCAAGGCTGAAGAAGTGTGCGCCGCGCTCGGCATGTCGCGCAGCACGCTGTACCGGCTGCTGGAGCCCTACGGCGGGTTCACGCGGTACGTCATCGGCCGCAAGCTCGAAGCGGCGATGATGGCGCTGGGCACCCGCGCGCGCCACCCCGGCGTCGTGGCCGAAGTCTCGGCCCGGTTCGGCTTCGCCAATCAGGCACATTTCTCACGCGCGTTCCGCGCCAGGTTCGGCATGCCGCCGCGAGACGCCGTCGGCGTCGTGCTGCCCAGCGCCGAAGCCCGTCGCAACGGCGATGCCTTGTCACTGTCGTTGGGGGCGCTCTACGCGCGGGCCGATCCATCGGCCTAGGCCGAGATCGAGGGGGAGCGCTTGCGGGAACCGGTGGTGGGCGCGGCTGGACTCGAACCAGCGACCTCTGCGATGTGAACGCAGCGCTCTAACCAACTGAGCTACGCGCCCGGACCGGACAGACGGGTGCTATAGGGCCGCGCCCGCCGGCCTGTCAAGCAAGCGTGGCCAGCGCCGCCGGCAGTTCGTCGAAATGGTCGATCAGGACGTCGCGGTCCAGCTCGGCGACCGGAATCGCGGTGTAGCCGAAGCTGACCAGCACCACCTTCACGCCGGCATTCCGCGCGGCCTGCACGTCGTTGTTGCTGTCGCCGAGCATCACCGCGCGATCCGGCGCGCAGTCCATCCGGCGCAAGGTCGCGAGCAGGTGCTCCGGGTCGGGCTTGCGCACGGCCAGGCTGTCGCCGCCGAGGATGGCATCGAAGTATTTCGTCAGGTCGAGCTCGTCTAGCAGCTTTTCGGTGAAGCCGATCGCCTTGTTGGTGCAGACGCCGAGCTTGAAACCGACCTCGCGGGCCGCGTCGAGCTGTGCCAGCAAGCCGGGAAACGGTTCGCTCTCGTTGGCCACGTTGTCGAGGTAGAAGGCCAGGTAGTGGTCGTAGAGCGGGCGCATCGCGTCGTCGTCCAGCTCGATGTCGCTGGCCGCGAGCCCACGCCGCAGCATCGCCAGGGCACCGTCGCCGATCATCGGCCGCACGTCCGCCGACGGGACGGTCGGATAGCCGTGCGCCGCCAGCGTGTGATTCAGCGCGGCCTCCAGATCCGGCGCGGTTTCCACCAGCGTGCCGTCGAGATCAAAGACCAGCGCGTCGAAATGCGCCCTTAACTCTTTCATCGCTTGCCCTTTATTTGTCGTTTGTGACGGAGGACATAGCGGTTGTTAACCGCATCCGTAAGACTCTGACACACGTTTTGAGTTGGTTGGCGCCGATCGACTATGGCACCTTCCTGCTCGAATCTCGTGAATCGCCTTAATTTCAATGGCTTGCAGACATGTCCTCAGCCCGTGAGATCGCCGTCGTCATTCTCGCTGCCGGTCAGGGCACGCGCATGAAGTCGGCGCTGCCGAAAGTCCTGCACGAGATCGCCGGCCGATCGATGATCGGCCACGTGGCCGACGCGACGACGGCGCTGAGCCCGTCGCGGACCGTCGTGGTGGCCAGCAAGGCCAACGCCGATGCCCTGGCCAACGCCGTTCCCGGCGCGACTGTCGCGATTCAGGACCCGCCGCTTGGCACGGGCCATGCAGTGATGGCGGCGAGAACGGCACTAGAGGGCTTCGAGGGCGACGTGCTTGTCCTATTCGCGGACAATCCGATGATCACCGGCGACACGCTGGCCAAAATGGCTGACGCGCGAGCGGCCGAGGACGATCCGGCCGTCGTCGTGCTCGGCTTCCGGCCGGACGATCCGGCGGAGTACGGCCGCCTGATCCAGGACGAGGCCGGCTATCTCGACCGGATCGTGGAGTTCCGCGACGCCGACGCCGACGAACGCGCGGTGGATCTATGCAACTCCGGCGTCATGGCAATCGACGGCAAGGCGCTGTGGGGCCTGCTCGACCGGGTCGGCAACGACAATTCCAAGGGCGAGTACTACCTGACCGACATCGTCGCCCTGGCGCGGCGCGACAACCGGCTGGTCGGCGTCATCGAGGGCGATCCGACCGAGCTGCTGGGCGTGAACTCGCGCCGGCAACTGGCCGAGGCGGAAGTCGCGGCGCAGTGGCGGCTGCGCAACCTGGCGATGGACGACGGCGTGACCCTGATCGACCCGGCGACCGTCTGGTTCAGCCACGACACCAAGCTCGGCAGCGACGTGGTGGTGCAGCCGAACGTCTGGTTCGGGCCGGACGTCACGGTCGAGGACGACGTCGAGATCCGCGCCTTTTCGCACCTGGAAGGCTGTGTGGTGCATGCCGGCGCCCAGGTCGGCCCCTATGCCCGGCTGCGGCCCGGCGCCGAACTCGGCGAGAAGGTGCGCGTCGGCAACTTCGTGGAGGTGAAGGCCGCGAAGCTGGAGGCCGGCGCCAAGGCGAACCACCTGAGCTACATCGGCGACGCCCATGTCGGCGCCAAGGCGAACATCGGCGCCGGCACCATCACCTGCAACTACGACGGCTTCCTGAAGTCGAAGACCGAAATCGGCGCCGGCGCCTTCATCGGCTCGAACACGGCGCTGGTGGCGCCGGTGAAGGTCGGCGCCGGCGCCATCGTGGCCGCCGG
>CAZVLI010000321.1:0-5362 GCA_964627965.1 uncultured Rhodospirillales bacterium | reverse complement strand
TCAAGCTCGGCGCGAGCGTCCACGACATCGAGAGCAACGTCTCGGAGACGAGCATGAAGGCCATCCGCGAGTACATGCGCGGCCGCCGGGAACTGGCCACCAAGTAATGGGTGGCAAGCCACGCAAGCTGCGCACGGTGCGCCTCGACGACCAGTGGGTGATCGTCGACCTCGGCATCACCTTCGCCGACGACAACGCCACGCCCGGCATCGACGTGATCGTCCCCGACATCACCTGGGCGGAGGAGAACCGCGACAAGCTGCTCGGCATCGTGCTGACCCACGCGCACGAGGATCACCTCGGCGCCGTTCACTACCTCTGGCGCCGCCTGCGCTGCCCGGTCTACGCGACGCCTTTTGCCGCCGCCATGCTCGGCGGCAAGCTCAAGGAAGCGGGGCTGGAGGACGATGTCGAGGTCAACGTGATCCCGCTCGGCCACCGTTTCGACCTGGGGCCGTTCGACATCGAGCTGATCTCGATCACCCATTCGATCCCGGAACCGAACGCGCTGGCGATCCGCACCCGCGTCGGCACGGTGCTGCACACCGGCGACTGGAAGCTCGATCCCAGCCCGGTGATCGGGCGCACCACGGAGGAAGCCAAGCTGGCGCAGCTTGGCGACGACGGTGTGCTGGCGCTGGTCTGCGACAGCACCAACGTCCTTTCCGCCGGCCACTCCGGATCGGAGGGCGAGGTTGCCAAGGGCCTGGACGAGGTCATCGGCCAGGCCAAGGGCCGCGTCTTCGTCACCACCTTCGCCAGTCACGTCGCGCGCATCACCACCATCGCCAACCTCGCGCGCAAGCACGACCGCCAACTCGTCATGGTCGGCCGCTCTCTCTGGCGCGTGTTGGCGGCGGCGCGCGAGACTGGCTATCTGACCGATATCGGCGAGGTGCTGGAGGACCGCGAGGCCGGCTACCTGCCCGACGACAAGGTGCTGCTGCTCTGTACCGGCAGCCAGGGCGAGCCGCGCGGCGCCATGGCCCGCATCGCCGCCGACGACCACCCGCAGGTCGCGATCCAGCGCGGCGACACCGTGGTGTTCTCGTCCAAGATCATCCCCGGCAACGAGCTCAGCCTCGCCGCCCTGCACAACAACCTGGCCGCGCTCGGCGCCAACGTGGTGACGGAGAAGGACGCCTTCGTCCATGTTTCCGGGCACCCGAACCGCGACGAGCTGGCCCGCATGTACCAGTGGTCGCGGCCGACCATCGCGGTGCCGGTGCACGGCGAGCGCCGGCACCTGGTCGCGCATGCCGCCTTCGCGCGCGAGTTGCAAGTACCGCACGCGGTCGAGCCGGCCAACGGCCAGGTCTGGCGCCTGGCGCCGGAAGGCCCGGAGATGGTCGGCGAGGTCCAGGCCGGGCGCTGGGCCGTCGAGGGGCCGAACCTGGTTCAGGTGCGCGGCGAGCTGGTGCGCGAGCGCCGGGCGCTGATGTACAACGGCGGCGCCGTGGTCTCGATCGCCATCGACGACGACGGCGACCTGATCGGCGATCCGCAGGTCGTCCTGCTCGGCGTCGCCGACGAAGCCGTCGTCGATGCCCTGCGCGAAGAGGTGGAGGCGGCCGTGACCAAGGCCGTACTGAAGCTGCCGCGCAAGGCTTCGGGCGACGACGAGCGCGTCGGCGAGACCGCGCGTATTGCGGCGCGCCGCGTGTTGCGGCAATACAGCGGCAAGCGGCCGCTGGTGCAGACCAGCGTGCTGCGCGTCTGACCAACGACCGGGAGCCCGTCATGATCGGCCAACTCAACCATGTAGCCATTGTCGTGCCCGACCTGGCCGCCGCCGCCGCGACCTACCGCGATACGCTGGGCGCGAAGGTCACCGAGCCGCACGATCTGCCGGACCACGGCGTTACCACCGTGTTCGTCGAACTCGGTAACACCAAGATCGAACTGCTGCACCCGTTGGGCGATGGCTCGCCGGTCGCCAAGTTCCTGGACAAGAACCCGGACGGCGGCATGCACCATGTCTGCTACGAGGTCGGCGACATCATCGTCGCCCGCGACAAGCTGAAGGCCGAGGGCGCCCGCGTGCTGGGCGACGGCGAACCGCGCATCGGCGCGCACGGCAAGCCGGTCCTGTTCCTGCATCCGAAGGACTTCTGCGGCACCCTGGTGGAGCTGGAGCAGGTTTAGGCCGATGGACTGGGTCTCCGGCCTGGCGATCTACTTCGTGCTCTGGTGGCTGGTGCTGTTCATGGTGCTGCCCTGGGGCGTGCGCAACCGGCACGAGACCGGCGACGATGCCGTCCGCGGCGAGATGCCCGGCGTGCCGGTGAAGGCGATGATGTGGCGCAAGGTGCTGGCCACCACCATTGTCTCGGCGATCCTGTTCGCCGGCATCTGGTGGGTGTTCGACAGTGGCGTGATCGACCTCTACGGCCGCGCCGGCTGAACCGTCGTCGCCGCCGCTCGTCGCGGCGCGAACACCTTCCGCATCGTCTCCCAGACCGGGACCACTTCGGCGTCCTCTAGCAGGCCGGCCTCGCGCATCGCCTTGTGCGCGGCGGCGAGGTTGTAGTGCGGGATCGCCGGATAGAGGTGATGCTCGATGTGGTAGTGCACGTGGTGCGGGAAGAACAGCCACATTAGCCACGCTGGACCGGTGTTTGTGCGCGCCGCCTTCAGCGGTGAGCGCAGGTCGTCGACCGCGCCGTGCTCGCAGATCGCGCGTAGCCGCAGCATCGGCTGCAGCACCGTGACCAGCGGCAACACCCACAACAGCAGGTACTCGATGCCGTAGCCGGCGGCGAAGGCGACCATCGGCGCGGCGACGTGGAACGCGACCACGACCCAGCGGTCCCGGCGCGCGGCGGCGCGCAGGGCCGGGGCGGTGTCGTTCAGCGGCCGGTTGGCGTTGCCGCCGTCGTCGTCGTTGATGGCCGGCGCGCCGAAGAAATAGGCGTAGGTCTTGTAGGCGGTGAACCCGAGCAGGTCCTTCGCCAGCTTCTTCGCCAGGTAGCCGGCGCCGCGCGGATAGCCGCCGTGCAGCGGGATGTCGGGATCCTGCGCCTCGTAGAGATGATTGTGGTGCAGCCGGTGCACGACCCGGTAGGTGCACGTCGAGATGCCGACCGCCGTGCCGACGGCGCGGCCGACCAGGTCGTTGAGCCAGCGTGTCTCGTACATGCGGTAATGCGCGGCGTCGTGGGCCAGCACGAAGCAGGCCTGCTGTCGCGTCGCGATCACCAGGATCGCCAGCACCACCGTCACCGGATGCCACCAGATCACCGCTGCCGCGATCGCCAGCGCCATCACCCCGAAGGTTTCGATCACCGCCAGTGACGACTTCACTGTATCGATCCGGTTGAGCCGCTTGACCACGTCCGCCGGCAGCCCCTGCCGCCGGCGCCGATCTTCACGGAATTCGCGTCCGCTCTCCATCCGCTCATTATAGCCGAGAGAGCCGGCCAGTTCAGTGCGCGATCGCCAGTCGCTCACTGCCGCTCTTGGCCCGCCATGGCCAACTCTGGGCGGCGCGGGCCAGCGTGGCGGCGCCATCGGTCAAGTCGCCCGCCTGCAGCAGCACCACCCGTCGCGCGAGATCGAGCCTGGCAACCGGCGCGTGCACGATGCCGGGGTGCCCAAAGCTGTCGGGGATCAGACACAAGCCGAGCCCGGCGGCGACGAACGACATGGCCGTCGTCGCGTCGCGCGGCCGCGCGACCACCGTTGGCCTCACGCCTTCGCGGTCCAGCCGTCGACGTAGTTCCGGCACGGTGTCGAGCCCGGTCCAAACCACAAGTGGCTGCCTGTCGAGGTCGGATGGCCGCAGCGATGGTTTTCGGGTCAGTGGGTGCTGGGCGGGCAGGGCGCAGACGATGCGGTCGCGGTAGAGCAGGGTGCCGCCGCGTGATGCCGGTTGGATAGCCAATTCGGCCCGCCCGCGCGACAGCCAGGTACGCACCTGAGCGTCATCGCCTTCCAGCAACCGCAACCCGGCGCCGGTCCGCGCCCGAAAGTCGGCCAGCATCGCCGCCACCGGGGCACTCGTCACCGACCGCGCAACGGCGATGGCGACTCGGCCGCTCGCTTCGGCCGGCGCCGCGGTCTCGGCTCGGGCGGCCTGCCATTCCGCCAGGATCGTCGCCGCGCGGGTGGCGAAGCGCTCCCCCTCCGGTGTCAGCGTCGCGCGTCGTCCCGCGCGATCGATGAGACGCGTCCCGAGTTCTTCTTCCAGACGCCGGATCGCGCCCGACAGCGTTGGCTGCGCCACGAAGACTCGCTCGGCCGCGCGGGTGAAGTTCCCGACCTCGGCCACCGCAAGGAAGTAGCGCAGGTGAAGGATGTTCATATCGATAGGAAATCACGATGAGAATTATCCAAACAATCCATTTCTACGATGAAGGTCTCGCCGCTACCGTCGCGCGATGCAGTTCGAACCGGTCAATCCCCACTACGAGGCTCGGGCGCGCGACAGCTTCGCCCGCCAGTCCTTCATGGGGGCAATCGGTGCCGAACTGGTCGACATGGGGCCGGGCGCCGCGACCGTGCGCCTGCCGCACCGCGTCGACCTGGCGCAGCAGCACGGCTTCTTCCATGGCGGCGTGATCGGCACCCTGGTGGACAACGCCAGCGCCTACGCCGCCTACAGCCAGCTCCCGGTCGAGAACTCCATCCTCACGGTCGAGTACAAGGTGAACCTGCTCGCACCGGCACGCGGCGAGGCGCTGGAGGCCGAGGGGCGCCTCGTTCGCGCCGGCCGGTCGCTGATCGTCGGGAACTCGGAAGTGTTCGCCTTGCGCGACGGCAAGCGGCACCTGTGCGCGACCGGTGTTGTAACGCTGATGAACCTCGCCAACCGCGCCGACCACTAGCCAATCACCCCCCATTCGCCGTAACAGTTGGGGCGAGAAGCCCCTTGGAGGAGCGTCATGATCCCCAACCAGTTGCCGTCGCTCAATTTCGGGCTGGGCGAGACCGCCGACATGCTGCGCGACAGCGTGTCCGCCTTTGCCGCCGACGAGATCGCGCCGCGCGCCGCCGCCGTCGACCAGGACAACGAGTTCCCGGCCGATCTGTGGCGCAAGCTCGGCGACCTGGGCGTGCTCGGCGTGACCGTGGAGGAGGAGTACGGCGGCGCCGGCATGGGCTACCTGGAGCACGTCGTGGCGATGGAGGAGATCAGCCGCGCCTCGGCCTCGGTCGGCCTGAGCTACGGCGCGCACTCCAACCTCTGCGTGAACCAGATCCGCCGCAACGGCTCCGAAGCACAGAAGCGCAAATACCTGCCCGACCTGATCTCCGGCACCAAGGTCGGCGCGCTGGCGATGTCGGAACCCGGCGCGGGCTCCGATGTGGTCGCCATGCGGCTGCGGGCGGAGAAGAAGGGCGACCGCTACATCCTCAACGG
>CAZVLI010000320.1:0-5367 GCA_964627965.1 uncultured Rhodospirillales bacterium | reverse complement strand
AGCCGACGTCATCATCACCGGCCGTGTCGCCGACCCGTCGCTGTTCCTGGCGCCACTGGCGCACGCACACGGCTGGGATCTGGACGACTGGGACCGCATGGCCGCCGGCACCGTGGTCGGCCACTTGCTGGAGTGCGCTGCGCAGGTGACCGGCGGCTACTTCGCCGACCCGGGCGTAAAGGAGGTGCCGAACTTGGCCTATGTCGGCTTCCCGCTGGCCGAGGTCGAAGCGGATGGCAGCGCGGTCATCACCAAGCTGGCGGAGGCCGGCGGCCGCGTCGACCACATGACGGTGCGCGAGCAGCTGCTCTACGAGGTGCACGATCCGACCGCCTACCTCACGCCCGACGTCATCGCCGACTTCACCACGGTCGTGCCCCGCGGCGAGAGCAGCGACCGGGTTCGCGTCACCGACACGCGCGGCCAGCCGCGACCCGACCAACTCAAGGTCACCGTCGCCTTCGACGGCGGCCTCCTCGCCGAGGCGGAGGTGTCCTACGCCGGCCTCGGCGCGGTCGGGCGGGCGCAACTGGCGGCCGAGATCATCGCCGAGCGCATGCCGGCCGTACACGGCCTCAATGGCGAACTGCGCTGCGACCTGATCGGCGTGTCGGCGCTGCACGGCACGGCACAGGTCCCCTACCCCGAGACCGCCCAGGACGTCCGGCTGCGCTGCGCACTGCGTGCCGACAGCCGCGAGCAGGCGGAACTGCTGCTCTGGGAGGTGGAGGCGTTGCTCTGTTGCGGGCCGGCCGGCGGCGGTGGTTATCGCGGCCAGATCACCGCCTCGGTGATCACGGAGAGCGCCTTCATCGACCGCGAGAGCGTCGCACCGTCATTCGAGATGATCGAGGTCTGACGATGAAATACCCGCTTCGCGATCTCGCCCATGCCCGTGCCGGCGACAAGGGCAACCGCTCGTCGGTGTCGGTCTGGCCATACCAACCCGAACACTACGAAATGCTATGCGAGCAGCTGACCGCTGAGCGCCTCAAGGCCGAGTTCGGTGCCCTCCTGAAAGGACCGATCAAGCGCTACGAGATCCCGACGCTGAACGGGCTGAACTTCGTCATGGACACCGCCCTGGAGGGCGGCGTGAACCGGTCGCTCAATCTCGACGCGCACGGAAAATCATGGAGTTCCATGATCTTGTCGCTCGAAATTGAACTTCCGGATTAGAAGTTCATCATCGTGTTGGGCAGGAACAGCACGATGTCCGGGATCGCGATCAGCAACGCCACCGTGGCGATATCGGCCAGGAAGAATGGCCATATGCCACGGAATACATCTTCGAGCGGTATATCCGGTCTGACGCCGTTGACGACGAAGCAGTTCAGGCCGATCGGCGGCGTGATCAGGCAGATCTCCACCATCTTCACCACGATGATGCCGAACCAGATCGGGTCGTAACCCAACGCCACGACCGCCGGGAACACCACCGGCAAGGTCAGTAGCAGCATGCCGATGGCGTCCATGAACATGCCGAGGATCGCGTAGCCGACCAGGATCAGGATGATGATCGCCAGCGGCGGCAGCGGCAGCGCGGTGATCCAGTCGGCGAACGCCTCCGGCAGTCGCGCGAAGCCCAGGAAGCGCACGAAGACCAGGATGCCCCAGATGATCGAGAAGATCATCACAGTGAGCTTGGCGGTCTCCAGCAGCGCCTCTTTCAGGTTGTTCCAGCGCATGCCCTTGATCATCGCCATGCAGAAGACGATGAAGGCGCCCAGCGCGCCGGCCTCGGTCGGCGTCGCCCAGCCGAAGTACATCGAGCCGAAGATGATGGCGATCACCGCGATCACCGGGGTGGTCCCCGGAACCGTCCGCATCTTCACGGCCATCGAAACCCGCGGCGCGGCCGGGCCGAGCTTCGGGTTGAACTTGGCCATGCCGATGATCATGACCGCGTAGATGATCGCGGAGGCGATGCCCGGCACGAAGCCGGCGAGCAGCAGCCGCCCGACCGACTCCTCCACGATGATCGCGTAGATCACCAGGATGGCGCTCGGCGGGATCAGCGAGGCGAGCGTGCCGCCGGCGGCGACGACGCCGGCCGCCATGCGCTTCTGGTAGCCCGCCTCCAGCATCTCCGGGATCGCGATGCGCGAGAACACGGCCGCGGTGGAGGTGCTGGCGCCGGACACCGCGGCAAAGCCGGCGGTCGCGAACACGGTGGCCACGGCGAGGCCGCCCGGCACCCAGCCGATCCAGGCCCGCGCCGCCTCGAACACCGCCTTGGTGATGCCGGCATGGAAGGCCAGGAAGCCGATCAGGATGAACATCGGCAGCACGGAGAGCGCGTACTCGACCGACTTGGAATGCGGCACGGTTCCGGCCATGCCGACACCGGCATCCCAGCCCAGGATGGCCACCAAGCCAAGCGTGCCGACGGTGGCGGCGGCGATGAACACACGCACGCCGAGGAAGACCAGCAGCACCATCGCACCGGCGCCGATCAGGCCAATTTCAAGCGGTTCCATGGCCTAGTCGTCTCCTGGCGCACGGGCTTCGTCGCCGAGCGCTTCCTCGATCTCTTGTCTGGCTTGTTCTTCGACGCGCGCGATGAGCGGCACCGCGACCGGGGTCGCCGTCGGGCGCAGCGCCAGTCGTCCATAGCCGATGAGTTGAACCAGCAGTCGCAGCCACAGGATCCCGAACGCGATCGGCACCAGCAGCTTCGACGGCCAGACCGGGTACTCCGCGTCGATCGTCGAGTCGCCGAACTCGTAGGCCCGCGAGAAGTGATCGTAGCCGGTGAAAATCAGCACGGTCACGATGAAGAGCGCGATCAATATCCCGAGCCCTTCCGTCAGCCATAGCGGCCGACCGCGCATCATGCCCAGGAACAGGTCCATGCGGACGTGACCGCCGAGCTTCTGGCAATACGCGACGCCGAGAAAGGCGAAGATCGCGATCGCCTGCTCGACCATGTCGACGTAGCCGAAGATCGGAAAATCGAAGACCTTGCGCCCGACCACCTGCACCACGCCCAGCAGCATCAGCAGGAAGATCGCCAGCGCCGCGAGCATGTTGAACGCGGTCTCGACCTTGAAAAGCAGACCGTCGGCGCGCGACAGGTTCGGCGCGGCCTCGGCCTCGTCTTGGCTCATACTCATATCTGTAAACCAATGCCGCCGGGCCGATGATCGGCCCGGCGGCGGGTTCCTGCTACATCATCGCCTTCTTGGCTTCAGCGAAGATGAAGTCCAGCAATTCCTGGGCCGGAATCTTGTCCTTGTTGTCCGCGACCCACTTGTCCCAGACCGGCTTGCCGGCGACTTCCTGGAACTTCGCCAACTCCTCGTCGGAGTAGTTGATCGCCTTCAGCTTCGAGGTCAGCACCGGCATGTTCTTGTCGTCGGCCGCCTTGTAGGCCGCCTTCATGGCCTCGTAGCCGGCCGCCTTGCTCTCTTCCAGCAGCTGCTGGTACTGCGGCGGCAGACCTTCCCACGCGTCCTTGTTGATGACCATCGGGCACTCCGACGTTCCCGGCCGCAGGTTCGCCGTGTACCAGGAGGTCACTTCGTGGATCTTGTAGGCGAAGTGCGCGTAGGTGAACGGGAACGCCACGGCATCGACGGTGCCGCGATCGATCACGGTGTAGGTCTCCGGCGCCGGCACGGTCATGCGGGTCGCGCCCAGCACCACCATGGCTTCGCCGAGGCCACCGCCGGCACGCACGCGCTTGCCCTTCCAGTCACCGATGGTCAGCGGCGGCTCGCCGCGACCGAGCAGCTCGTACTGCGGCAGCAGCGAGCTCATGTACGGCACCGCGTTCCAGCGCGCCATGTCCTTGATCACCGCTGGGTGCTTGTAGAACTTCTCGGCGACCTTCTGATGCACGTCGGCATTGGCCAGCGGCAGGAACGGCAGCGACCAGACCATGAAGGTCGGGTTCTTGCCGGGGTGGTAGAAGTTGCAGAAGGCGGCGACCTGGAACGCGCCGAGTTGGATGCCGTCCAGGTTCTCGCGCGGCTTCGACAGACCGCCGTAGCTGATGCTCAGCTTGAAATTGCCGCCGGTCTTCTCCTCGACGATCTTCGAGATCGTCTCGATGCCGGCGGTGAAGGCGCGCGGGTTGCCCCACAGCGACACGTTCCAGTCGAGCTTCGGCCCTTCGACCTCGGCCGCGAGCGCGGGCACAGAGGTCAGCCCCATCGCCAGCGTTGCGCCGATCGCGACGGCCGCACGTTTCGTGAAGTTCATGTTCATAGCCTCCCAGACTACTTTCATTATCACCTGCTCATGCCGATAGGCGCCGGACCACGAGCGGGCGTCACAAAGTCGACGCAGGATAGCGACGAGCCGTCACCGCATCAATGCTCCGGACTTGCGTGTCGAGGCATGGCCAGCCGGGCGACACGCACGCTACACTCCGCCCTCAATTCTCGTGGGGAGGAACGCGATGACCGCTGTCGCCCAGCCCGTGGCTTCGGACATTGAACAGGCGCGCTGGCAGGCGCGTGTCGACTTGGCGGCGGCCTACCGGCTGGCCGCCCGCTTCGGCTACTCCGAAGGCATCTGTAACCACCTTACCCTGATGCAACCGGGCAGCGACGATACCTTCCTGCTCATCCCCTATGGCCTGCACTGGTCGGAGGTTCGCGCCAGCACGCTGATCGCCGTCGATTTCGGCGGCAACCTGGTCGAGGGCGAAGGGATCGCCGAGGACACCGCCTTCTATATCCACGCGCGCCTGCACAAGATGGCGCCGCAGGCGACCTGCGTGCTGCATACTCACCAGCCCTACGCCACGGCGCTGACCATGGTCGACGAGGGTCGGCTGCAGCCGGCGATCCAGTCGGCGGTGCGCTTCTATGGCCGCATCGCCTACGACGACGACTATGGCGGCCTGGCGCTGGACGACGCCGAGGGCGACCGCATCGCCTCCTGCCTGGGCGACAAGGAGGTCGTCTTCCTCGCCAACCACGGCGTGATCTGCACCGGCCCGTCGGTGTCCTGGTGCTTCGATGCGCTCTACTACCTGGAGCGCGCGGCGCAGGCGCAAGTCATCGCCATGTCGACCGGCAAGCCGCTGAAGGTGTTGTCCGACAACCAGGCACGCGCCACCAACGAAACTATGATGACGAACGTCGCCGACTCGGCGGCGCGGCACTTTGAATCGCTGAAGCGGATCCTCGATCGCGAGGAACCGGACTACAAGACCTGAGCCAGGGAGCGGACGACGATGGATGTAAAGGCGGCGGTGGCACACAAGGCGGGCGAGCCGCTGACCATCGAAACGGTACAGCTCGAAGGGCCGAAGGCCGGCGAGGTGCTGGTCGAGGTCAAGGCGACGGGCGTCTGCCGCACCGATGAGTTCACCCTTTCCGGCGCCGATCCCGAGGGCCTGTTCCCGGCGATCCT
>CAZVLI010000319.1:0-5369 GCA_964627965.1 uncultured Rhodospirillales bacterium | reverse complement strand
CACGACGCTCTTCCGAGATCGGAAGAGCGTCGTGTAGGGAAAGAGTGTATGCAGTTCAAGGGCGCCCCGGACCTGAACCGGCGCCTGCGGCAGCAGACGATGGGCTCGGTCGGCCCGGCCGGCTTCCTTCTTGCCGACGACTCGGAAATGTACGAGCGCACCCATCGCGGCGTGCTGATGCGTGACCCGGAGTGGCTGTTCCTCGGGCGGGGCGAGAAGCGCGAGCGGCTCGATGCCGAGGGCTTCAAGATCGGCCATGTCACCGACGAGGTGCCCTCGCGCGGGATCTGGCAGCACTACCGGTCGCTGATGGAGGCGGCGTGATGCCGCTCGACGCAGGCGATGTGCTGCTGCGGCGTGTGGAGCGTTTCATCTACCGCGAGGCGCGGTTGCAGGACGAGCATCGCTATGCCGACTGGGAAGCCCTGTGGACCGATGACGCGATCTACTGGGTGCCGGCGAATGGCGGCGACATCGACCCCGAGACGCAGATGTCGATCATCTACGACAACCGCAGTCGCATCGGCGTGCGCGTCCGACAACTCCGGAGCGGCAAGCGCTACACGCAGGAGCCGAAATCGTCGATCCGCCACTTCGTCACCAACATCGAGATCGGCGCTGTCGACGGCGACGAGATCGAGGCGGGCTGCAACGTCCTGGTCTACGAGAGCAGCCTGCGCGGCGAGACGATCTGGGCGGCACGCACCGACTACCGGCTGCGCGAGGCGGACGGCGCGTTGATGATGGCGCGCAAGAAGGTGACGCTGGTGAACAACGACAAGGCGCTCTACACGCTGTCGTTCTTGATCTGAGGGAGGCCGCCATGGCCCGCGAACTGATTTCCGAAGGCCCGGTCCTGCTGTCGCTCGACGAGGGCGTCGCGCACCTGCGCCTTAACCGGCCGGAGGCCGCCAACGGCATGTCGGTCGCGCTGCTGCGCGCGCTCTACGAGGCGATCATGGCGTGCCACGGCGAGCCGGACGTGAGCGTCCTGCTGCTCACCGGCGCGGGCAAGAACTTCTGCGCCGGCGGCGATGTGCAGGCCTTCGCGTCCAAGGGCGAGGCGCTACCGGACTACATCCGTCCCGCGACGGCCTACCTGCAGGACGCGGTGCTGTCGCTGTCGCGGTTGCAGGCGCCGGTGATCGTCGCCGAGCAGGGCTTCGCCGCTGGCGGTGGCGGCTTCGGCCTCGTCTGCGCGGCCGACCTGGTGATCGCCGGCGAGAACGCCAAGTTCCTGGCCGGCGCGACGCGGGTGGCGATGGCGCCGGACGGCGGCACCTCATCGACGCTGCCGCGCCTCGTCGGCATGCGCAAGGCGACGGAGATCCTGCTCACCAACCCGACCATCGACGCCGACGAGGCGCTTCGCCTCGGCCTGGTGAACCGGGTGGTGCCGGACGCCGAGCTGGACGACGCCGCGATGGCGCTGGCGCGCGAGCTGGCGGCCGGCGCGCCGAAGGCCCTGGCGGCGACGAAACGCCTGCTGCGCTCGGGCGCGGCGCTGGGGATGGAAGCGTGCCTGTCGGAGGAGGCGCGCACGGTTTCCGAACTTGCCGGCATGGCCGACGCCCGCGAGGGGTTGGCGGCCGTGATCGAGCGGCGGAAGCCGGTCTTCACCGGTCGCTGACTGGCGCAGCGCATCATCGACACTTTGACCTGGCGGCCGGTTCGCTGCATGTATGGCGCGCCGTGATCGCCTGATCGCGGCAACTTGGAAACGTCCGTCCTGACATGTCAAACTGTCGGTTGTGAGGCGCAAAGCCTCACCGTGATGCCGATCAGCAAGAAGAACAGTATGAACACACGTTCTGTCGCGCCATTGACGAAGCAAGGCGATGGACGGCGGCGACGCCCGCCGGCACCGGCCAATGACGCCGGTTCGGTGAGTGCCAGCCGGCTCAGCGACCAAGCCTACGAGCGGATCAAGCATGACATCGTGACCTGCGAACTGGGGCCGGGGATGGAGGTCTCCGAGGCGCGGCTGGCGGCGATGTATGGTTTCGGCAAGGCGCCGATCCGGCAGGCGCTGTCGCGGCTGAGCCAGGAATGCTTCGTCACCGCGCTGCCGCGCCGCGGCTATGTGATCGCGCCGGTGACGTTGCAATGCGTGAACGACATCTTCGACCTGCGTCTGCTGCTGGAGCCGGCGGCGGCGGAGCGGGCGGCGGGCAATGTCGACGGCGCCAAGCTGCGCGAACTGGACGCGATCTGCATCGCCGGCTATCAGCCCGGCGACCGCGACAGCGAGCGTCGGTTTCTGGGCGCCAACAAGGCGTTCCACGTCGCCGTGGCGCGGGCGTCCGGCAACGAACGGCTGGCGCGGACCCTGGCGCAGTTGCTCGACGAGATGGAGCGACTGTTCCACCTCGGCCTTGCGTTGCGCGACCGGTCGGAAGAGATGCAGCACGAGCACAAGGCGCTGATCGACGCGCTGGTGGCCGGCGACCGCGAGGCGGCGCATGCGGCCACGGTCGAGCAGATCGAGAGCGCGCGGAAGATGGTGGTCGACGCGATCATTTCCGGTTCCGGTCTGCGCCGCATCAACATCACCCGCGACTGAGCGCCGATGTCGGAGAATTTCGGCGACTTTCTGCAACGCGCGCCGGCCGACGGCCTCGCGTTCATCGACATCGGCGCCAGTCTGCCGGAGAGCGAACGCCGGATCACCTTCGGCGAGCTCTGGGCCGCCGCGCGTGGCGCCGCCGCCTGGTTGCGTGGCAAGGGGCTGAAGCCGGGCGATGCGGTGGCGCTGCTCGGCGTCAACAGCGCGGAATACTTCGCCGCGCATGTCGGCACGATGCTGGCCGGCATGGTGTCGGTGCCGGTGAACTACCGCTTTCCGGCGGCGACCATCGACTTCGTGCTGCGCGATAGCGCCACCAGGCTGGTGCTGGCCGATGCGGAGATGGCGGGCAACGTCGCCGACGACATTCCTTCCGATGCGCTCGAAGGTCGGTTCGCGGAATGGCGCGAGCTGGACGACGGCGCCGCTGGTGTCGACGTCGCGGGCGAGGCGATTTGCCTGGTGCTCTACACCTCCGGCTCGACCGGGCGGCCGAAGGGCGTCCCGCTGACCCACGCCAGCCAGAACTGGGTCGTCGGCTGCCGGCTCGGCGCCGGCGACGTGAGCGCACACCGGGTGCTGGTGGCGGCGCCCTACTACCACATGAATGCATTGGCGGTGACGCACTTCGCGCTGGCGGCCGGGGCGTCGATCGTGCTGCTGCCGCGCTTCACTGCGCCGGCCTACATCGAGGCGATCGGTCGGCACGGCTGCACCTGGCTGACGTCGGTACCGACCATGCTGGCAATGATGCTGCGCGAGAAGGCGTTGCTGGCGCGGACCGACCTGGGGTCGGTGACGATCGTCCGCATGGGCTCCGCACCGGTGACGCAGGCATTGATGGACAGCCTGCGCGGCCTGTTCCCGAACGCCGTGCTGACCAATGGCTACGGCACGACCGAAGCCGGCCCGGTGGTGTTCGCCGCGCATCCGCAAGGTAAGAAAGCGCCGCCGCTCGCGCTTGGCTATCCGCACCCGGAAGTCGACGTACGGCTGGTCGACGCGGACGGCAACGAGGCGGACGAGGGCGTGCTGGAAATGCGCTGCCCGGCGGTGACACCTGGCTACCTGAACCTGCCGGCGAAGACGGCCGAGGCGATCTCGGCCGACGGCTTCTACCACACCGGCGACGTGCTGCGTCGCGACGCGGACGGCTTCTACTTCTTCGTCGGGCGACGCGACGACATGTTCGTGTGCGGCGGCGAGAACATCTATCCCGGCGAGGTCGAGCTGATGCTGGAGAAGCATCCCGACATCGCCCAGGCCTGCGTCGTGCCGGTGCCGGACGACATCAAGGGCATGAAGCCCCTGGCCGCCGTGGTCCCGCGCCCCGGCGCGACCGTCGAGCCGGAGGCGGTGAAGCAGTTCGCGCTGGCCAACGCGCCGGCCTACATGCACCCGCGCCAGGTGTTCGTGATGGACGAACTGCCGCTGGCGTCCACCAACAAGATCGACCGCAAGGCGGTGCTGGCGCTGATCGAGGATCGGCAAGCGCCCGCCGCCACCGCCAACACCGGAGACTGACAATGCGTGCCATGGTTCTGCGCGAGCATGGCGGCCCCGAGGCCGTCAACCTGGAGACAGATTTTCCCGATCCGGAGCCCGGTCCCGGCGACGTGGTGCTGAAGGTCGGTGCCTGCTCGCTGAACTATCACGACATCTTCACCCGGCGCGGCATGCCGGGCATCAAGATCCCGATGCCGGCGATCATGGGCCTGGACGTCGCCGGCGAGATCGCCGCCATCGGCCCGGAGGTCGAGGGCTGGAAGGTCGGCGACCGGGTGCTGGTCGACCCGGTGAACCGCGTCGAGGGCGGCTTGATGGGCGAGACGGTGCACGGCGGCCTGGCCGAGCTGTGCAAGGCGCGGGCGCACCAGCTCGTGCGCATTCCCGACGAGGTGTCCTTCGCCGAGGCCGCCGCGCTGCCGGTCGCGTTCGGTACGGCGCTGCGCATGATGGTGACCAACGGCCACGTGGCCAAGGACGAGAAGGTACTGATCCTGGGGGCCAGCGGCGGCGTCGGGGTGTGCTGCGTGATGCTGGCCAAGGCCGCCGGCGCGCATGTCATCGCCTGTGCCTCCAGCCAGGACAAGCTCGACCGGCTGCAGGAACTCGGCGCCGACGTCGGCCTGAACTACGTCGAGACCGACTTCATGCGCTGGGTGTGGGAGCAGTACGGCAAGCCGCACCGGCGCGGCTATGACGGCGGCGTGGACGTGATCGTGAACTACACCGGCGGCGACACCTGGGTGCCGTCATTGCGCGCGCTGAAGCGGGGCGGGCGGTTGCTGACCTGCGGCGCCACCGTTGCGTTCGACCCGAAGGAGGACATCCGCTTCATCTGGACCTTCGAGCTGAAGATCCTCGGTTCCAACTCGTGGGCGCGCGAGGACATCCACACGCTGCTCGAAATGGTCGCGAAGAAAGAGATCAAGGTGCCGATCGACGGCGTCTATCCGCTGGACAAGGCGAACGAAGCGCTGGCGACGATCGAGGACCGCAAGGTCCTCGGCAAGGTGATCGTCGAGCCGTAGGCGCGTCTAGCCGGCGGCGCGATGCACTTGCGGCGCCGGTTCGCAGCTGCCGGCGGAAACGACCATGTTGCGGCCCCTGCGCTTGGCCTCGTAGAGCGCCTCGTCGGCGCGCGACAGCGCCCGTTCCGAACTGACTTCGCCCGGTAGCCACGCGGCCGTGCCGAAGCTGGCGGTAAGCTCGAAGCTGACGCCGTCATGCTCGACGGTGGCCGCCGCGGCGGCCACGCGCATGCGTTCCGCCGCGATACGGGCGCCGGCGGGGTCGGTCT
>CAZVLI010000318.1:0-5373 GCA_964627965.1 uncultured Rhodospirillales bacterium | reverse complement strand
CGCAGACGTTGCAGGGGCACTTCGAACTCGGCAAGCGGCTGCGGCCACTGCGCGAGGAGGGCGTCCTGATCGCCGGGTCGGGCAACATCGTCCACAACCTGATGCTGCGCGGCCGCTACCCGCGACCGGCGGACTGGGCCATCCGCTTCGATGCAGCGATCCGCCAGGCCATCGTCGACGGCGCCGTCGACCGTGTCATCGACTATCCCGGCCATGGCCAGGACGCGATGTTGTCGGTGCCGACGCCGGAACACTACCTGCCGCTGCTCTACGTCCTCGGCGCCACGACGGCCAAGGATCGCGTGCGCTTCTTCAATGCGGACGTGTTCAGTACGCTGTCGATGACCTCGGCCGTGTTCGCAGAGAACGACGCCTAAGCGGCGATGACGCCGGCCCGCGCGTCGACCGGTGGTGCGGTCTGGACTATGGTTGCGGGCAGGGAGGTCGCCATGCCGCAAAGCAAGCCCGTCGCCTTGGCCCTGATGCTCGCCGCCCTGGTCGACCTCGGGGTCGCGATCTTTTTCTTCGTGACCGGCGAGGGCGATACCGGCCTGATCGTTGGCATCGTCTGCATCATTTCCGCCGCCGTGCTGTTCTTCCTCGGTCTCGCCTTCATGCCGGGCGGCAAACCGGGCACCAGCAGTTCCTGGTCGGCCGGTAACCGCGAGCCCTATGGCAGCGACGACGAATAGCGATGGCCGGGCGTAGGCGAGCGGTTGGCATCGCGGCCGGCCTCGGCGTCAGCGTGGTCGGCGTGGCGATGCTGACCATGGAGGGTGACGGCCAGTTCGAGATCGGCATGGCGCTGATCCCGATCGGGGCGATCGTCGCCTTGGTCATGGGCTTCGGGCGTGCACGCAAGGGCGCCGACGACAACGTCGACGACGACTACCACTTCGACCAGGAACGCTATTCCGCCGTCGACGACGATGACGACTAGAAGCTAGCCGTTCTCGCGCAGGGCGAAGCGCTGGATCTTGCCGGTCTGGGTCTTCGGCAGGGCGTCGAGGAACTCCACCGCGCGGGGGTACTTGTAGGGCGCGATGGTCGCCTTCACGTGATCCTGCAGCGCCTTCACCAGTTCCGGGCCGGCCTTGTCCGGCTCGCGCGGCACCACGAAAGCCTTCACCACCGTGCCGCGCTCGGCATCCGGCGCGCCGACCACGGCGCACTCGGCCACCGCCGGGTGTTCCATCAGCACCGCCTCGACCTCCGGGCCGGCGATGTTGTAGCCGGACGCGATGATCATGTCGTCGGTCCGAGCCTGGAAGTAGTAGTAGCCGTCCTCGTCCTTCAGATACGCGTCGCCGGTCAGGTTCCAGCCATGCGCGACGTAGGCTGCCTGACGCTCCGGGTTGGAGAGGTAGCGGCAGCCGGTCGGTCCGCGCACCGCCAGCCGGCCGATGGTGCCGGCCGGTACCTCGTTGCCGTCGTCGTCCAGGATCGTCGCCTCGTAGCCGGGGATCGGCTTGCCGGTCGCGCCCGGTTTGATGTCGTCGCCCTCGCAGGCGATGAAGATGTGCAGCATCTCCGTCGAGCCGATGCCGTCGATGATCTTGATGCCGGTGGCGTCGTGCCAGCCTTCCCACGTGGCCTTGGGCAAGGTTTCACCGGCCGACACGCACTTCGCCAGGCTGGCCACCGGACTCGCGTTGGCCAGCGGCGTCAGCGCGCGGAACATCGTCGGCGCGGTGAACAGCACGGTGACCTGCTGCTCGTTCATCGTCGCCAGCAGGCTGTCCGGCGTGAACGCCTCGACCAGGAAGGTCGACGCGCCGCAGTGCATCGGGAAGGCGACTAGCGCGCCGAGGCCGAAGGTGAAGGCGATCGGCGGCGAGCCGGCGAACACATCGTCGGGCCCGGGCTTCAGGATGTAGGTCGAGAAGCAGTCGCACATCGCCAGGATGTCGCGGTGGAAATGCATCGCGCCCTTCGGCTGGCCGGTCGTGCCCGAGGTGAAGGCGATCAGGCACACGTCGTCGGCGGCCGTGTCGCAAGGCTCGAAGCTCGCCGGCTTGCCGGCCGCCATCTTCTCCAGCTCGCCCTGGCCGCCGCCCAGTCCGTCGAAATAGACCGCGCGCTCGACCGTCTTGGTGGCGGCCATCGCGGTCGTCAGCTCCTCGGCCAGGCGCTCGTCGCACAGCGCCAGCCGCACCTGCGCGGTGTCGGCGATGTAGGCGATCTCGCGATTGCGCAGTAGCGGCATGGTGGCGCAGACGATGCCGCCGGCCTTCATCACCGCGAACCAGCAGGCGACGTACATCGGGTTGTTCGGGCTGCGCAGCAGGACCCGCTCGCCGGGCTTCAGGCCGAGATCGTCGACCAGCACGTGCGCGATCCGGTTCGCCGCCTCGTTGAGCTGGTTGTAGGTCAGGCTCATGGTCGGCGAGCGCATCACCGGCCGGTCGCCGAACTTGGCGCATTGCTTGTCCAGCAACTCCACCGCGCAGTTCATCCGGTCGGGATAAGCCTTCAGTTCCGGCAGCGTGTCGTAGTTCATCGGCGGCCATTCGGCCTTCGGCGGCAGATGCTCGGCGGCGAAGGTGTCGACGTGAGCGCTGTTGCCGCCCGGGGCCCAGATGTCAGGCATGTTCAATGATCTCCCTTGCCGCCGCCGGTAGCGGCATGTCGACGGATACCACATTCGACGGTGGGCTGGCCCGCCCGTGCCGGTCGAAGGCGCGTACGTAGTAGCGATAGCGCAGGCCGCCCAGAACCAGCCGGTCGAGATAGCGCGCGCTCTTCACTGCCTCGACGCAGCCGGCATCGCCGTCGTCCTCGGCGCGATAGACGTCATAGCCGACGACGTCGCCCTCGGCCTTGGCCCAGGCCAACCGGATCTGACCCTCCTCGGTCTTCGCCGTGACCTCGGCGCCACTCTCGGGCCAGCTCGGACCGCTGCCCGGTTCGTCGGGCGGCGCCTGCAGCGCGTCCTTCGGCCACAGGAAGCAGGTCACCTGGCGGAAGTTCTCGTCGAGCTGCTTGCACACGTTGCAGTAGATGCAGCGCAGGATCTCGTCGCGCCGGCCGGCGGCGACCTTGGCCACCCAGTCCGGATCGGACAGCAACTGACGCGCCATGCCGATGATGTCGGCCTGGCCCTCGGCCAGCAGGCGCTCCGCGTCGTCCGGATCGCTGATCTTGCCGACCGAGATCACCGGAACCTGGTAGCCCTTTTCGTTGATGTAGCGCTTGATGCCGGCGGCGAGATGCGCGTTCGGCAACGGTGGGTACCAGTCGCCGGGCATGCACCGGTCGCCGGAATAGCCGGTGTACGGGTAGAGCGGATGCCCCTCGCGGTGGATCGCGTCCTCGAACTTGCCACCCACCGACAGCGAGATGTAGTCGACGCCGAGCTGCGCCATGCGCAGCGCGATCCGCTGTGCCTCGGGCAGGACGTAGCCGTCCTTGATCGCCTCCTCGGCCAGGAAGCGCACGCCCACCGGCCAGTCGTGGCCGACCTGCCGGCGCACCTCGGTCATCACCTCGCCGAACATCGCCAACCGGCTCTCCAGCGTCTTGCCGCCGTAGCGGTCGTTGCGCCGGTTCCGCTTCGACAGGAAGGAGGAGAGCGTGTAGGCGTGCGCCGAGTGCAGCTCGACCCCGTCATAGCCGGCCTCGCGCGCTCGCGCGGCGGCCTGGCCGAAGTCGCGCACGATGCCGGCGATGTCGTCTTCCGACAGCATGTCGATGGTCTGCCGCCATCCCGACCGCGCCACCTTCATGAAGTGGATGATCTGCGGCACGACCTTGCTGTCGGAGGTCTCGTGGACGCGTTTCGCGAGCTCGGCGTGGCCAGCGATGAAGTCGTCGGCGCCGAGGCGGAGCAGGGGCCCTGACTTGGCCTGATGGATCGCCGTCGCCTCGACCACGATCAATCCGACCCGGCCCTCGGCGTAGCGGACGTAGCGGTCGACGATGTCCTGGTTCACCACGCCGTCCTCGCCGGACAGCCGTGTCACCATCGCCGGCACCGCCACGCGGTTCGGCAGCACCATGCCGTTGATGTCGAGCGGCTCCAGCAGGCGCATCAGCGGCCGTCCGCGATCGAGGTCTTCAGCCGCCCGAGCAGCTCGTAGAGTGCCTGCCGGTCACCGCGATCCAGGCCCGCCAGCATGTCGGCGATCCAGCCGTGGTGGGTTGGCGTCATCTCGTCGAACGCCTGCTTGCCCTTCTCGGTGAGACGAACGTGCACGGTGCGGCGGTCGTCGGGGCGGCTGCCGCGCGCAACCAGTTCCTCTTGCGCCAGCCGGTCGATCAGGCCGGTGATATTGCCGGCCGAAACCATCAGCCGGTCGGAAAGCTCGCCCATGGAAAGGCCGTCCGGCGCCCGGTCGAGCTGCGCCAGCACGTCGAAGCGTGGCAGCGTCATGTCGAATTCGCGCCGCATCCGCGCGCGCACCTCGCGTTCGATCAGGCTGGTGCAGGTCAGCAGCCGCAGCCAGAGCCGCAGCTCGGCCTGATCCGGTTCGGGCGAGGGCGGCGCGATGGTGTCCATCAGCCGGCGACTTCCCCGCCGTCGATGGCGATGGCCTGGCCGGTGATTCCGCCGGAGCCCGGCAGGCACAGCCAGCCGACGGTGCGTGCCACCTCGGCCGGGTCGATCAGTCGGCCTTGCGGGTTGCGCCGGGCCAGGATCGCCCGCGCTTCCTTCTCCGACTTGCCGGCTTTCTTCAGATTCCCGACGGCGGTTGTCGCCAGGTCGGTGTCGGTGAAGCCGGGGCAGACTGCGTTGACCGTGATCGCGGTTTTCGCCAGGTCCAGCGCGGCGGCCTTGGTCAGCCCGACCAGCGCATGCTTGGACGCGACGTAGCCGGCGACGTGGGTGTAGCCGATCAGGCCGGCGGTCGACGCGACGTTGACGATCCGGCCCCAGCTGGCCGCCTGCATTGCCGGCAGCAACGCCTGGATCGCCAGCAGCGCGGCGGTGGCATTGACCGCGAAGGTCGCATCCCAGTCGTCGAGCTTGTAGTCGCCGACGCGGCCGGTCGGTGCCAGGCCGGCGTTGTTCACCAGGATCGTTGCCTCGAAACCGGCCAGCGCTTCGCGCACCGCGTCGCGGTCTGCGAGGTCGAGGACCAGTGTCTCGGCGCCCAGCGGCCCGGCGGTCTCTTTCAGCTTTGCTTCGTCGCGGCCGGCCAGGGTGAGGCTGGCGCCGAGGCCGGCGAGTTCGGCGGCGACGGCGGCGCCGATGCCGCGTCCGCCGCCGGTGATCAGGGCGTGGCGACCCTTGAGGGGAGCGTCGGTTTCAGGCATGGCAATCCGGCGGTTGACGAGATGCTTTAAGTCTAAAGCTTCTGCTAGGCTGTCGCCAGCCACGGGAGGGCCGACATGAGCCAGGATCGCACGTTGCCGCCGTCGGCGCGGCCTTTC
>CAZVLI010000317.1:0-5403 GCA_964627965.1 uncultured Rhodospirillales bacterium | reverse complement strand
TTCCCCGCGCGGCATCGTGTCGATATCGACGAAGTGCCGTGGCCCGGTCACGAGCCGTCCCCGACGCAGACCTTCTCGATGATCGCGAGCGCCTCGTCGACCTCCGCCTCCGAGACGTTCATCGGCGGCAGCAGCCGGACCACGTTGTCGCCGGCCGGCACTGTCAGCATCCCGGCGTCGCGCAGCTTGTTGACGATGTCGCCGTTCGGCACGCGGGTCTTCAGGCCGATCATCAGCCCCTTGCCGCGAACCAGTTCGATCACCGAGTCGTTGCGGTCGCGGATGGCCTCGACGCCGGCGCGCAGCTTCTTGGACATCGCCTGGACGTGGTCCATGAAGCCGGGTTCCAGCACCACGTCCATCGTCGCGTTCGCCGCCGCCATGGCGAGCGGGTTGCCGCCATAGGTCGAGCCGTGCGTGCCGGCGGTCATGCCCTTGGCCGCTTCCTCGGTCGCGATGCATGCCGCGGTCGGAAAGCCGCCGCCGATGGACTTGCCGAGCGTGGCGATGTCGGGTTTCACGCCCCATTGCTCGAAGGCCAGGAAGGAGCCGGTGCGGCCCATACCAGTCTGGATCTCGTCGTCGACCAGCAGCAGGCCGTGCTTGTCGCAAAGCTTGCGCAGGCCCTCCAGGAATCCGTCGGGCGCGACGAAGAAACCGCCTTCGCCCTGCACCGCCTCGACCATGATCGCGGCGGTCTCGTTGGTGATCGCCGCCTCGGTCGCTTTCAGGTCGCCGTACGCCACCTGGTCGAAACCTTCGACCTTCGGCCCGAAGCCCTGCAGCACCTTCTCCGCGCCGGTCGCCGCGATGGTGGCGAGCGTCCGGCCGTGGAAGCAGTTCTCGAAGGTGATGATGCGGTAGCGCTCCGGGTGGCCGCTGACATGCTGATACCGGCGCGCCATCTTGATCGCGCACTCGTTCGCCTCGGCGCCGGAATTGGCGAAGAACACCGAGTCGGCGAAGGTCGCGGCCACCAGCCGGTCCGCCATCTTCTGCTGGCCCGGGATGTTGTACAGGTTCGAGCAGTGCATCAGCGTCGCCGCCTGCTTGGCGATGGCTTCGGCCAGATGCGGGTGGCAGTGGCCGATGCCCGCCGTGGCGATGCCGGTGCCGAAGTCGAGATAGCGTCGGCCGGTGCTGTCCGTCAGATAGCTGCCTTCGCCCTTTTCGAAGGCAACATCGGTCCTGGCATAGGTCGGCATCACGGCTGTTATCGACATGGGTCCACCCCAAAAATGAAGAAAGCGTCGCTAGCGCGACGCCCGGTTGAGTTTAGGTCCAGATTGCTCGGGTGAGAAGGCGGGCGGCGCCAGTTAGAACTTCAGGTTCCAACCACGTCGCAGCAAGCCATAGCACGCCGCCCCGAGCGCGACGTTCAAGCCAGCGATCAGGCACGCGCCGGCCACCACCGATCCGTCGGCGTGGTCGATCATCCCGTATCTGAATCCGTCGATCATGTAGAAAAACGGGTTGCCCTGGCTCACCCCCCGCAACCACTGCGGCAGGCGGTCGACGGAATAGAAGGTTCCGGACAGAAACGCAAGCGGCGTGATGATGAAGTTGGTCACCGCCGACATGTGATCGAACTTGGTCGCCCACATCCCGGCCAGCAGGCCGAGTTGCGCCATCAGCAGTGCCGAGGCCGGCGCGAAGAACAGGATCGGCCACCAGTGAAGGATCGCGATTTCCGAGAAGGTCGCCATGCCCGCGCCGACCGCGCAGGCTACCAGCAGGCCGCGCGTCACGCCGGCGAACACGTAACCGGCCATGATCTCCGCCGGATGCAGCGGCGGTAGCAGCACGTCGACGATGTTGCCCTGCACCTTGGAGATCAGCAGCGACGAGGAGGTGTTGGCGAAACTGTTCTGGATGATCGCCATCATGATCAGCCCCGGCGCCAAAAAGGCGGCGAAGGAGATGTCGGCCGGCAGGTGCGGCTTCCGGTCGCCGAAGGCCACCGTGAAGATCGTCAGAAACAGCAGCGTGGTGACCACTGGCGCCACGATCGATTGCCACCCGACTTTGAAGAAGCGGTGCACTTCCTTGGCGTAGAGCGTCCAGAACCCGACCCAGTTCACCGCGCCCGGGGCGCGATAGGGTGGTATCGGAATGTCGGTGTCGCGCGGCACGGGCGCTAGAACGTCCCGAACTTGTCGAAAGCGTCGAGCGGGTCCATGCCGGCGAGCAGGGCCTCGCGCATCTGGTTTTCAGTGTCTGCCTTGGCCTCGGTCTCGGCGATGATCTCTTCGGCCATGGCCGCCGGCAGGATCACCACGCCGTCGCGGTCGGCCAGCACGTAGTCGCCGGTATGGATGGTGACCGTGCCGATGACGATCGGCTCGCCCATCGACTTCGCCTTCCAGCGGCCGGCGATGTCCTTTGGCGTGGCGAAGCGCGAGAACACCGGGAAGTCCATCTCCGCCAGCAGCGGCACGTCGCGCGTGCCGCCGTCGGCGATGTAGCCGAGCACACCCTTCTTCTGCAGCGTCGCGGCCGACAGCTCGCCCATCAGCGCGACTTCCATGGTGTTCGGCTGGCACACGATGACCTTGCCGGCCGGCGCTTTCGACAGGACTTCGGCCCAGCCGCGCAGGGTCTCGTTGGTCGGCTGGCCCTCCTGGAAGTGGCCGTCGATGGTGAAGACCTCGCCGGCGACGGTGTGCGCCGGGTTCACCGCGTGCAGGCCAGGCGGCAGCACGCAGTTGGAATGGCCACGGCCGTGCATCACGTCGTGCACGGCGCTGGTGTAAAGCTTGGCGAGGCGGTCGGTCAGCGTCATCGGGCGTCCTCCACGGCGAAGCTGGCCGGGGCGAGCCCGGCGCTGTGCCGATCGGCCATTGTCTGATAAGCCGTTTCGAGTTGCTTAGCCCTTGCGGCGGCATCGAACAAGGTCGCCGGCCGTGGGGTGGAAGGTGCATCGAACTGGCCCAGCACGGTCGCGACGTAGTCGTCGAGGTCGCCACAGACCAAGGACTCCAGCCCGGCCGCGCCCAGGATCGACGCCCCGGTGCGCGACGCCGGCGTGCGGCCTGCGAGCGTCACCACCGGCACCCCGGCCGCGAGCGCGTCCAGCGTCGTCACCCCGCCGCCATGCGGGAAGGTATCCAGCGCCACGTCCGCCAAGGCTTGCCGCGCCATGTGCGTGGCGTGATCGACCGCCGGCGCGAAGATCAACCGATCCCTCAGCCCGCCCGCCACCCGGCGCAGCCGGTTGCTCGCCTGGCTGCCGCCGTCCAGCAGCCACAGCACCGCATCGTCGCGTCGCGCCAGGATCTCCAGCCAAGTGCGGAACATCGCCGGCTGCGTCTTGTAGGGCGCGTTCAGGTTCATCAGAACCTTGGCGTCGTCCGGCAGAGCGTGCTCCGCCCGTGTTGCCGCGCCGATGATCGGCGACGCAGCAACGAAGAAGCTGCCGGGCAGGTGCACCACCGCCTCCACGACATCGCCCGGGTCGTTGATGTGAGACGCGTCGCTGATCAGGTAATCGACCAGTCCACCCAAGCTGCCGCCGTAGCCGAAATAGTGCGCAGAGATCGGCGCCGGTCGGCGCGCCAGTACGTCCGTCGCGCCGCCGCGCGTCGGCCCGGCCAGATCGACCAGGATGTCGACGCCGTCGGCGGCGATGGCCGCAGCGATCTCGTCGGTCGGCCGGTGGCGCAGATCGGCGACTCGGTCCAGCCCAACGTCCTCCGGCCTGGCGTCGCCGGTGGCGTAGCCGATGGCCCGTACCGCCGCGCGGTCGTGTGCGGCGAACACCGGCGCCAGGCTGCGCCCGACGGAGTGCCCGCGAAGGTCCGGCGACAGGTAGCCGACGGTCAGCGGGCCATCAGAAATCGGCCGCGCCGGCAACGCGTCGACCTTCGGCATTGACGTTTCCGCTGCACGCCGTGCCTGAGCGGGGGACAACGCCACCGCCTGCAAGGCGAACAATGGCAGGGGTGGGCAGGGCTCGCCGTCGATCAGCCCGACCAGCGCCGCTTTGATGTCATCGAGGCGATCCCAAGCACAGCATTGCAGCGAGGCCTGGAGCAGATGCGCCAGCGCCAGCCCGTCTTCCGGTGCCGCCGCGTGAATGTCTTCCCACGCACGCCGCGCCTGTTCGTGCCGGCCGGCGAGCTCCAGCGCCTGGGCCAGATTGCGCTTCGCCGCCGGCTCGGCCAGCGGCCGCAGTAGCTCGATGGCCTCGTCGAGCTGGCGCAATGCGATCAGGGACAGTGCCAGGTTGTTGCGCAGGATCGGGCTGTTGGAGAGTGGCAAGGCTTCGCGGAACGCGGCGACCGCCGCCTCGTGCCGGCCGGCGTCCTGTTCGGCCAGTGCATGCGCCGCCAGCGCCGTCGCCAAGTTGCTCGCCACCGCCTCGACGCCCGGTGCCGCGGCTCGTGCCCGGCGGTAGTGGGCTACGGCCGTCCCGGCGTCGCCCGCCGCGAGCGCCGCGTTGCCCACCTGGAAGTGCGCCTCCGGGTCTTCGGGTGCCTGCGCCAGCACCGCCATCCAGGCGTCGACTGTCCCGGTTTTCCTGGCTTTCGCACGGGCTTTCTCGCGTTCGTCCATGACCTCTCGGCGCTGCTGGTCAGCCCACTTGGCCACCGGTATAGTGCGTGCAACTACAGCAGTCGAGGAACGCAACGATGCGAGAAGCCGTCATCGTCTCCACCGCGCGCACGCCGATCGGCAAGGCCTATCGCGGCGCCTTCAACAACACCCATGGCGCCACCCTGGGCGGCCACGTGATCGAGCACGCGGTCAAGCGCGCCGGCGTCGACCCGGCCGAGGTCGAGGACGTGATCATGGGCTGCGGCGCGCCGGAAGGCGCAACCGGCGGCAACATCGCCCGCCAGGCCGCGATCCGCGCCGGCATGCCGGTGACCACCTCCGGCGTCACGGTGAACCGTTTCTGCTCGTCCGGCCTGCAGACCATCGCCATGGCGGCGCAGCGCGTGATCGTCGACGGCGTGCCGGTGATGGCCGCCGGCGGCCTCGACAACCTGTCGCTGGTGCAGAACGAGCACGCCAACAAGTATCGCGCTCGCGATCCCTGGATCGAGGAGCACAAGCCGGCGATCTACCACTCCATGCTGCAGACCGCGCAGTGCGTCGCCGACCGCTACAACGTCAGCCGCGAGTACCAGGACGAGTACGCGCTGCAGAGCCAGATGCGCACCGCCGCGGCGCAGCAGGCCGGCAAGTTCGACGACGAGATCGTGCCGCTGCCGACCACCAAGTTCGTGCAGAACAAGGAGACCGGCGAGATCACCGAGGAAGCGGTGACGCTGACCAAGGACGAGGGCAACCGGCCCTCGACCAACGCGGAGGGCCTGGCCGCGCTGGAGCCGGTGACCGGCCCGGACGGCCACATCACCGCCGGCAACGCCAGCCAGCTGTCCGACGGCGCCTCGGCCT